>CAYUNV010000020.1:0-24118 GCA_964446265.1 uncultured Negativicutes bacterium
GTCAAATTCCCTTCCGACAATAATTTGGCCCCCAGCACAGTGCCGACCAGAATGCTAATCTCGCGCGCCGGCGCTATGTAACTGACCGGACTGAATACCAATGCAGTCAGTATAAGGATGTAGGCCAATGGGCACAATACCCCGACCCCAATCGCTAACTTTTTATTCAACTTCCATTGC
Organism: uncultured Negativicutes bacterium; assembly: GCA_964446265.1. Taxonomy (GTDB): domain Bacteria; phylum Bacillota; class Negativicutes; order CTSoil-072; family CTSoil-072; genus CTSoil-072. The sequence goes on from CAYUNV010000020.1 coordinate 181, forward strand.
TCGCGGACCTTCTCCCGGCGCTTCATTGCATACGGCGTCAATAATAATGTCCGCCCCAAGTTCGACGACCAATCCAATAACAATGGTGGTACCAAGTAAGAACTCACGGCCATTTTATCCCAAACAGTATACGTAGCGATCACCATCCCGCACACAACCGCAAACATAGCCGGCTTACTTGCGCCCGGCGACCGCAGCAAAAAAGGATTGCCCGTCAAAAATAATACTCCAATAAGGATTAACAACCCGCCACTAATCGTTACAAGAGTCGGATGCTCACCCAAAACAAATACCGCAGCGACGGTTGCCAATAGCGGTCCGGTACTGCGCGCAAGAGGGTAGATCAGCGAAAGGTCGCCAATCTGATAGCCCCTGTCCAGTAAATAAAAATAAGCACAATGCAAAACCGCCGTGCCAATCATAAAAACGAGCTGTTCCAAGCCAATAACAGGCTGTTGATACACCAAAATCCAAATGGCCAACGGCAAATATACGATTGTCGAAATCGCCCCAAACAACCAAACGAACGGAGTACCGCCACACGCTCTTTTGGCCAAATAATTCCACGTAGCATGGGCAAATGCCGCAGATAACACCAACAGCAGAGCAATATTTGACATAGTGACATTCCTCTGTATTTTCTTATTTATTATCCCCGGTTCGCTGTATTGCCAACATAGTCAGAATACACCGCAGCCTAAAAAGACTAGATTCAGATGGGGCCAAGCCCCATCTGAATCATCTGTTTTTTGTGATATAGTTCGAAGCGCTCCTGCTTGTTTTTATCAGACGTCCAATCCGCCGCCCTTATTGCAGCCGATAGCAAGCTTCCGATACAAACGAACAACCGGCGTTGCGTCCTTAACCGGCAGCTTTTTCACAGCCTTACGTTCTGCAAAAACCTTAGCCACTTCTTCGGCCGAAGCAGGCTGGCCTTTAATCCCCACGATGTCAAGTTTGCGGGCCGCCACATCCATCTTAATGATATCGCCGTCCTCGATATACGCAATCGGGCCGCCTTCAGCCGCTTCCGGACTGATATGTCCTACCGCCGGGCCCCGGGTTGCGCCGGAGAAGCGGCCATCCGTAAACAATGCCACACTCTTCGACAATTCATGCATATTCCACAGCGCCTCGGTGGTGCGCAGCATTTCCGGCATGCCGGAGCCACGCGGCCCTTCAAAGCGGATAAAGACCGCGCTGTGCGGTTGAATACCACCATTCAGTAATTCAGCAACCGCCTCTTCTTCCGAATCAAAGACACGGGCGTTCCCGGTAAAGTTTTGAATTGCTTCATCGACACCGGACATTTTAATGACTGCGCCTTCCGGAGCCAGATTTCCACTCAATATCTTAAGGTTTCCTTGCGGTTTTGTCGGTTTCTGGCGGGTTGTAATGATTTCGGATGCCGACAATTTATAATTGGTCAAATAGCTGTTCGCTTCATGGAACCAACCGGCCGCTTCCAAATTATCCAGGTTTTCACCCAAGGTTTTACCGGTTACAGTCATAACATCCAAGTACAGCAAATCTTTCAATTGGCGCATAATCCCCGGTATCCCGCCGGCATACCAGAATATATCCGTCGGCCATTCTCCGCCGGTTTTCAGGCTGACCAGGACCGGGATTTCACGATTAATCTGGTCAAAATCCTGCGGCGCGATTTCAATGCCGATCTCCCGGGCAATCGCCGGCAAATGCAGCAGCCCATTCGTGGAACCACCGATGGCCGAATGAACCATCATTGCATTGAGAAAATTCTTTTTCGTCATAAATTGCCGCGGTTTTAGGCAATTTTTCACGTTCGCAATCACTTGCCGGCCAGCGGCCCGCGCATAGCGGGTGATATGTGCGGTATAGGCGGGAGCTAACGCGCCGCCCGGCAGCGATAATCCCAACGCCTCGGACATCGATTGCATGGTGCTGGCTGTACCGATGAATTGACAGGCGCCGGCACTCGGACAACAATTCATAGAGTAATACATTAATTCATTGTCGCTGATTTCACCTTTGGCATATTTATCCCCGGCGCCATAAAGGATCTCCGACGACATGAAGCTGGGTCCGCTTATCATCGAACCGCCGCAAACGTGAATAGACGGCAGGTCGACCCGCAGCATGGTCATCAGTTGGGCCGGGACCGATTTGTCACAGGATGACATGAAGACTGCTCCATCATACGGCGATGCCAGCGCATGGATTTCATACATATAGGACATGATTTCCCGGCTTACCAGCGAATAGTTCATTCCATCATGCGCCATGGCAATTCCGTCGCAAATATCGGTCACAGAATAGAGAGCCGGTTTTCCCTGTGCTTCATACACTGACAATTTTGCTTCTTCGGCCAATTTCCCTAAATGAACACTTCCCGGATGACTGTCACCATGAGCAGTATCAATCAAAATTTGCAATTTGCCAAGGTCACACTCATCCCATAGCGTTCCGGCCCGTAAACCGTCTCCCTGATAGTTCACTTTCCGTAAGGATTGGCTTCGATTACAATTACAACTCATGTTGAATACCTCCTCATAAAATAAATTTATCCTTCCTACAGCCTGCAAATTCCAAGTTGAAACCAGGAACAACAGGCGAAAAAAGGTCCTTATTCTGAAGAAATTGTCCGTCCAATTATCTCAAAGGTCATTTATTTTTGATGATCGGCAACATATCCGGTGCATGCGTCAGCACAGTAACTTTAGCATTTTTTCCTTGCTTGGAAAACGCCGCGTCCAACGCCTCCTGCACCGAGCTAAACGGGGTAAAGCCCAATTTTTTCGTTTCTTCCGGCGAAATCCCATCGGAAACAAAGTAGACATCTTCGCGTTCTTTGACCTGCGCCCAGGCAATAGCCAAAGCAGCAGCCACTTCATCATGCACTTCTTTATCGGCTACCATTTGTTTTACACACGTTGAGGAATGACAAGTAATATCTACCATCTCAGAGTGGGTAACAGCAACCCCTTCATAGCAAGGAGTTGCGAGAATAATCGTCCCGCCTGCCTTGACTGCCAGATCGGAAGGATATAACGTTTTATGCGCCTGCCAAAATTCAATATCGCAAGGATGGGAACTGGAAATCACTATATCCGCGGCCTCTGGAATTTCAACGGCGTACACCTCACGGGATAAACCTACTCCCACATGAAAAGCTTCCTTTAAATCGCCAAAGAAAGCCCCTACGACTTCGCCATGACGGTTGAGAACCGTATTGAAAATGGTATGCATCCCAATTTTCCCGGCAATGCTGTTCAATTCTTGACGGACCGGATTATCTTCTACGCCTAGATAAGAACGCGGCGCCCGTACACTGAGCAGATGCGTTTCCGCCGTCGTGTGTTCCCCGGAAATCCCCGGTTGAACGATTTTTGCCCCGCCGGAAAAGCCCGGGATATGGTGTGGGACGATGCTGCCAATGCCAATTTTAAAATCGGCTTCGTACGTTTCCTTATTGACCCAGACACTCGTTCCATTTGGCGTATTTCCCAAATCAACGAGCGCATCCGGGTTTTTAAAGTCATGGTTCTTAATTTTAACCCGTTTCACCACTGCTTCGCCGAATTTAACAACAATCTCCTCATCGGTCATGAAGCGATGCGTTCCTAGAGCAATAACAATAGTGATCTGTTCATCAGAAATCCCGGCCGCATTCATTTCATCCAAAATAACCGGAATAATCTGGTCGGTTGGCGTCAACCGGGTATTATCATCCGCTACAATAACGACGTTTTGCGCACCGGCCACCAGTTCGCGCAATGACTTGGTTCCAATCGGCTGACTGAGCGCCCGGATCACTTCTTGTTTAATGTCGGCAACCGGCTCGACATTTTTCGGTGAATAAACGCCAATAAGGTTGCTCTGGGGAACGGCAACCTCGATCGTTTTTTCACCGTACGGCAATGATACAATGACTTCTTCCATAAAATAATCATCCTTTCACATTGCTATTTTCTTTTTATGTTCGATAACCATCGCAAAAAATCGCGGGTAGTAAAGAACGCGATTTATAGAAGGTTTATGTCTAAAGGTTCTAAGGAATGCTATTTCCCTAGAACCTTTAGTTGTTTCATATTATCTGCATCAGTAGGCAATGAGTTTCAAGTATCTTATCACTTTGAATTACTTGCGGGCGTTTTCCGCCATTCGGGCCGCATATTCAAGGGCAGCCGTCATGCTACGGCTATCGGCAGTGCCTTTGCCGGCCTTATCGAAAGCAGTCCCGTGGTCAACCGATGTCCGGATAAACGGAAGGCCAACGGTAATGTTTACGCCTTCCTCAAAGCCCAGCACTTTCAACGGGATATGACCTTGGTCATGATACATAACCACTACGATATCAAATTCTTCTTTCAGAGCCGCCCGATAAAATACTGTATCAGGAGCAATAGGTCCCGTCACATTGATCCCTTGTTTCTGCGCCTCTTCCACAGCAGGGATAATTTCATTAATTTCTTCGTCGCCGAACAAACCGCCTTCACCGGCATGCGGGTTCAATCCGGCCACTGCGATCCGCGGTTGGGCAATCCCCAATTCACGAACTGCTTTATCGGCCAGTTGGATTACTTTCAAAACACGGTCCTTTTTCACCCGATCGCAGGCTTTACGCAAGGAAGTGTGGGTGGAGACATGAATTACACGCAACGGCCCCCCCGCCAGCATCATCGAATAATCCTGGGTTCCTGAGAGATGGGCCAAAATTTCCGTGTGGCCCGGGAAAGGATAGCCGCCTATGCTCAACGCCTCTTTATGCAAAGCCGATGTAGCGATCGCATCAATTTTTCCCGCCATTGCCAGGAAAACAGCCTTCTCAACGTATTCGTACGCCGCTTTTCCGGCACGGCCGTCAATCGTGGCAAAAGGAAGATCGGCCGGCAAATTGTCAAAATCGATAATGTCAACCGTACCAAACGCAAAGTGGCTTTCTTCGACCTCTGTCATCGCCCGGAACTGCATGGGAATATTAACAATTTTAGCAGCCCGTTCCATGATTTTTTTATCACCAATAATCAGCGGCCGGCAAATTTCATAAATTGCTTTGTCGTTCAGGGATTTTACGATAATCTCCGGACCAGCCCCGGTAGCATCTCCCATAGTAATAGCAATAATTGGTTTCATGGTGTACAACGCTCCTTAATAAACCGTTATCGTTTCCGGATCCGTTTAGCAATTTTAAGCAGAACATCCGGACTGCCGAACGCGCCCGCTTTGGTAACCACGCGCATCGTTTTCCCTTCCGCCGTCTTCATTTCGCCCAGCGGAATCGCCGGCGCCAATTCTTCGAGTATCCGGATCCCGACCACGCCAAGTTCTTTGCACACAGCCGCAGCGGTATCACCGCCGGTAAGGATCACACTGGCAACTTCCTGCTGACGCAGAACGGCAGCTCCTATCAAACCAAGAATCTGGGCAACAGCTTCGCTGATCTGAACCGAAGACATTCCCAGTTTTGCGCCTACTTTTTTGGTCTGTTCTACTGCTTCACTTTGATAACCGGAAGCCAGTACAACGTTTTTCCCTTGTGCCATGCTGGCAAGTACTGCACGGATATACGGCCGAAGGAAATTTTCGTGTTCGGAAAAACAATCGGCCGCCTGGACCTCGATCAATTCAAAACCGCTGTCCAGAAGCAATGTAATTTGTCGGTGCGTCACAGCGCTCACGCTTCCTGCAACGACCAATATCGGCTTGGAAATTTTCGGTTCACCGTTCAGCCCCAACAACTGCGGCAAGCATTCGGCCAGCCCCGCAGAACCGGACCAAAGAATACGGTCAGACACACCCAGCGCAGCCTGGGCAGCCATCTGAAACTGCTCATCAAGCCAGGCATCGCAGCTGATAATCCGGCATCCCTCCGCCAGACACTTCCGGATCGACTTTTGGATCGCCTCTTCGCCCCGACATAAATCATCGACTCCAATATGTCCAACCATGCAGCCGGATTGCTGCCGCAAAAGCTCTGGCAAAACTGTTTCGCTTACCGGACACTTCGGATCTTTTGCAATTTCCGTTGCCGTCAGCGGAAGGCCATGCAATAGATGGTTACCCCCTATGGTAGTACGGCCATTTTTCGGAAATGCAGGCATGACAAAGGCAAAATCATGTACTCCTAAATCAAGGATGGCCTTTAATTCCACCCCTACATTGCCGCGTAAGGTCGAATCAATTTTTTTGTAGCAATGGTAAAACCCTGCATCGTATGCCTGTTTCGCTGCTTTTTGCACCCTTTTATACGCTTCTTCCGCAGGGATAGCCCGGCTGTTGGTGTCGATAACGGCAACCGCCGCGCCAGCTGATGTTTGAAAATCCGCTCCTTCTAAAACAACCCATGTTTGCAAGCCATGACGTGTGAATTGCACGCCGGTGTCATTCGCGCCAGTCAAATCATCTGCAATGACAACAATTGATTTAGCTATTGCACCCAAAAAAGTATACCCCTCTTCACATAAAAAATAATCAGTTCTATCGAACCTTATGCCCTCTAAACTGATTTTTTCATATTATCACGATAAAAGCAATATCTTTTTCTATCTTCCTTGCTTCTATTTATCATCTTATTCGTTATTGTCGAACATTGTTCTGAATATTGTAAACAGCAATAGTTTTCACACTCATTGCTGTTCTAACAGTGATAATTATTTAGTTAAAAAACGAACTAACGATTCGATTATTATTGTTTACTTATTTTCCCCTGGCAGACCGGACAGATTCCGTAGAAATAAAATTGCTGCCCGGTAACCTGGTATGATGTATTTTGCGACACTGCGTTCACAAAATCAGGAACGTCAATGCCTTTCATATCATCAACATCGTCAACCCGGCCACAAGCCATACAGCGAATATGCGGATGATTATCCGTATTGGCATCATACCGGAAACAATCTTCCCCTGCATTCAAGACCTGCACAAGACCAATCTCACGTAAAATATCGATTGTCTTGTAAACCGTTGCCAAGCTCATCGTCGGATATAAGGATTGTAAGTCACTAAAAATCATTTCTGCGCTCGGATGAGCCTTGGTTGAAGCCAAGACACTATATATTGCCAATCGTTGCGGGGTTACTTTGAAACCTTTATCCCGCAGCATGTTTGTCACGGTTGCTTCCATTTTACCAACACCTACTTTATAATTAATAACCGTTATAAATAATAATTCTCGTATAATATCTATAGCTTATACAATTTTACCGTACTTTCGGCGTTTTCGCAATACTTCAATATTTCTAATCTATAATATCCTCGATAAAATTTCACACCGTTTTTGAGCATTTCGCTGCATCTGAAAAATAAGGTGCTGTATAAACTGACCTTAACATGCAGTACGAGGTGAAACTTCATCTGAAGCAAGTCTATATTTATGTTATAATACGAATCGAACAATGCAAAAGGTTGGTGAATCTATGCAAATTTCTTCAATTCCCGGCTTAATCGCCGGCGAACTTCACGTAAAAACGACCCAGGTTGAAGCAACGATCCAATTATTAGACCAGGACAACACCGTTCCCTTCATTGCCCGCTATCGCAAAGAAGCGACCGGCGAATTAGACGAAGAACAAATTCGGACCATTATGGAGCGCCTGCAGTATTTACGCAATCTTGCCAAACGACAGCAAGAAATTCTGGACAGTATCGAAGAGCAAGGCAAATTGACACCGGAGCTGGCTACAGCCATTCAACAAGCCGTCAAATTGCAAGAACTGGAAGACTTATACTTACCTTTCCGGCCGAAACGGCGCACCCGTGCGCAAATCGCCCGTGAAAAAGGTCTGGAACCATTGGCCGAAACCATTTTTGCGCAAAAATTAGCCAATGTGGATCCATTGACAGTAAGCGCGCCGTTCGTTTCCGAAGAAAACGGGGTCGCCTCAGCGCAGGATGCACTGGACGGCGCTCTGGATATTATTGCCGAAAACATCAGCGAACAAGCTGATATGCGGGCTTTACTGCGGCGACAGCTTTGGCAGAACACCGAAATCACCACCGAACTGGCGGTAAGCGAAACGGAAGGCAAAGAATTTATTACCTACAAAGAATATCATGAACCGGTCAAACGGATTCCGTCCCACCGGATTTTAGCCATTAACCGGGGTGAAAAAAAAGACATTCTGAAGGTGCATATTCAAACACCGCATGAAGCGAATATCGATAGTATTGCCCGGAAAATTATTACCGGTCCTTCCGCGTTTAGCGAATGTTTAAAAGAATGTATCAACGACAGTTACAAACGCTTGTTGCTGCCGGCCTTAGAACGGGAGATCCGGTCGTTATTGACCGAAAACGCAGAAAAGCAAGCGATCCGTGTTTTTGGCCTCAACCTTCGCCAGCTCCTGCTTCTTCCGCCTTTGGCCAACCATACCGTCATGGGCCTGGATCCCGGACTGCGTACCGGCTGTAAAATGGCGGTAGTCAATGCGACCGGCGCAGTTTTGGAAACCGCAACATTGTATCTGACCGCCAGTGCTGCCCAACGGGAAAAAGCGGAAAAAGCGATCTTGCAGGCAATCCACGATCACTCCGTCAGCCTGATCTCTATCGGGAATGGCACAGGTTCCTATGAAACAGAAGAAATCGTCGCCCGTCTAATCCACGATAACAACCTGACGGTTCACTATCTTATCACCAATGAAGCGGGCGCTTCCGTATATTCCGCATCCAAGCTGGCGAAAGACGAACTGCCGGATCTGGATGTCACTTTGCGCGGCGCGGTATCGATCGCCCGCCGGGTCCAAGACCCATTATCCGAGTTGGTAAAAATCGATCCAAAATCCGTTGGCGTAGGACAGTACCAGCATGATGTCAACCAGAAAGAACTGGCTGCCACACTCGACACCATCGTTGAATCCTGCGTGAACCATGTAGGGGTCGATCTAAATACAGCCTCACCGGCCTTGCTCACCCATGTTGCCGGTGTCAATTCCACCGTAGCCAAAAACATTGTCAGCTACCGGAATACCAACGGCAGTTTTACAAGTCGTAAGGAATTGTTAAAAGTGGCCCGCCTCGGGCAGGCAGCCTTTACGCAATGTGCGGGCTTCCTCCGTCTGCGTGACCAAAAAAATCCATTGGACAACACTCCGGTCCATCCCGAATCGTATGCATTGGCGGAAAAAATCCTCGCCCATCTTCACTTTTCGCTTTCCGACCTTCGTGACAAGGAACAGTTGAAAGAACTGCAAGCCGCTGTGCAGAATGTGGCTCCCGCAAAACTGGCTAAGGAACTTGAAGCCGGGGAACCAACGGTGCGTGATATTTTGGCGGCATTGGCCAAACCCGGACGAGACCCTCGCGAGGACATGCCGGCGCCGCTGACCCGAAAAAACATTGTAAAATTATCCGATTTATCGCCGGGTGCCATTATGCGCGGTACCGTTCATAATGTTACTGATTTTGGCGTATTCGTAGACATCGGCATTAAGACCAACGGCCTTATCCACCGTTCGGAATTAAGCTATAAACCGTTCCGCCATCCGCTCGACATCGTCTCCGTCGGCGACATCATTGACTGCGTAATCCTAAACGTTGATGAAGACCGTGGACGAATTGGATTAAGTTTGAAGCAGGTACAAAAAAAAGCGGATCAATAAAAAACAAGCTGAAAATCATACCTTCTATGATACGCTGAAAACCCGGCCAACGGCCGGGTTTTCATTATTTTGCTTTATCTTTTCCCTGCACTGTTAATACTATTAAACGCAGATTGGCCTTTTTCAACAGCCTTTCATTACGGTGAACGGCGGCTCGGCATACATAGCCTGATAGATCGTCTCGGCCTGCGCATCCGCAGCGGCAATAATTTCCTTCAGCCGCTTTTCCATCGAAGCAGCTATGACTGGATCCTTCAAACCCGGCAAATTAATGGCGGTATTCAACAACGCGCTCCGGACGGCAGCGTGGCTGGTCAGAGTAGATACCAGCAAGTCGCTGGCGGCATGCGGATTGATCTTTCCGACCAGCGTTCCGGCAATCTGTAGTGTTTGCAGGCCTAATCCGGCCAGTTCCAACGGTACCTCGGATGCCTTAATCGTAGCTTCTTGGATAGCCTGGCTGCGAGCCTTTTTTTCTTCTTCTGTCGACTTTGGAAGGGCAAACGTTGCCATAAGTTCATTAAAGGCCGTAGCATCGGCATCAATCATCGTCTGTACTTTTATATGTAACTCCGCCAACTCTTTTTGTTTCTGCAGCAAAAACTCTGCTTGATCAGCAAAATCAGGCCGCCCAATTGTCAGATTCAGAACCATCTCAGACAAACTAACTCCTAATAATCCCGAAACAGCAGCTGCGCTGCCACCACCCGGAGCCGGTTCGCGAGATGCCAGACGAGTGGCAAACTCTTGGATACTGGTTGTTGCTAACAAACGAATCCCTCCTTTGATACTACACATCTTTCTTCTACCATTTTATCAGATTTATTCTTTGATTACACACAAAAACCAAATAATTCAAATCCATTCTTTCTTCTTTCAAGTTTTGCCCATTGTAGTAAAGATGTTCCGGCAGGAGTTTGCTGATTAAACTCGAAGTAATTACCATCTATATTAGTATACGGGAGTAATTTATGGAAAAAAATTTATTATTCGCCTTGGATATCGGGACTCGAAATGTTGTCGGACTGGTTGGCAAGCGAGTCGGCGATTTGATTGATATTTTGGCCGTCCACCGGCAAGAACACAATACCCGGTCCATGCTGGACGGTCAAATCCACGATGTTCCTGAGGTTGCAAAAGTCATTGCTTCGGTAAAGAAACACCTGGAAGCATCCGTCGGTCCCTTAACAAAAGTATCGGTTGCGGCAGCCGGCCGGGCATTATTTACGATCCAGACAACGGCCGAGATTGAAATTTTGCCCAGCAAACTCTTAACCGTCGATGATGAACGAACGCTGGAACTGTCTGCCATTCAAAATGCCCAGCGACAATTGGCCGCGACAAAATCATTGGCGGATCCCGGCAGTTATTATTGCGTTGGTTACAGCATCGTAAATTTTTCGCTCGATAAGACACCGTTAAAAACCTTGGAAGGGCAACGCGGCAAAATAGCGGGCATTGAATTGATTGCCACCTTCCTACCCCGGCAAGTCATTGATTCGCTCCAGTCCGCCTTAGAGTCAATCGGTCTGGAAATGTCAACTCTGACGTTGGAACCGATTGCGGCAATCAGTGTACTGATCCCGTCTTCCATGCGTCATTTAAACCTCACCCTTGTCGATATCGGCGCAGGAACCTCCGATGTAGCTATTACCCGCGCCGGATCGGTTGTCGGCTATGGAATGGTTCCGTGCGCCGGTGATGAAATCACCGAAGCAATCTCCACGAATTTTCTCTTGGACTTTAACATGGCAGAAACGGTAAAACGGCGTTTAGGCGACAGCAAGGCACGAAAAATTCCGTACACAGATGTCCTTGGCATAAAACACAAGGCTGCTCCCCAAGAAATCATCGACAGCATTAAACCGGCGGTAAAAGAATTGGCCCAGACGATTGCCGACCAAATCCTGGCCCTGAATGTCACGCCGCCGCAAGCGGTTTTGCTCGTTGGAGGCGGATCATTAACGCCTTTATTGCCCCAGTTGCTGGCCGAAGCGTTAGGCATCCTTCCCGCACGCGTAGGAATCCGAATGCCGGACCAAAGTGCCGGAATGGTCAAGCTGCCGAATGAATTATGCGTCCCGGACGCTGTAACTCCACTCGGTATTTTAAAATTGGCTGACAGCCGTGCTTTGACCTTTGTTAAGGTAACCGTCAACGACCAATTGCTTCGGCTGTTTAACCTTGGCGCCCTTACCGTCGGCGATGCCCTTTTAACGGCCGGGATTGATGTCCGAAGCCTGCATGGCCGTCCCGGATTAGGAATTACCGTTAGCATTAACGGCCAAACAAATTTTATTCCCGGCGGCAACCCGGAACCGGGAAGTATTATGAAAAACGGGGTTCCCGCGAAACTCACCGATCTTTTGCAAGAACAAGACATCATTCAAGTGACGCGGGGTGCGAACGGAACAACGCCGCAGCCTCCTTTATCGGCTGTTGCCAAAATTCCTTCTTCTTACAGCGTCATGATTAATGGCCAAACATACGCCGTTCAGCCGGAGATTACCAATAACGATTCGGCAATCTCCGCCGATACTCCGTTACAAGACCGTGACCGGATCATGATCCACTTGCCCGTAGCCCTTCAAGACGTTATGCAAACCCTGGACCTTTCACCGGCGATGACACGGTATTCCTACAAGGTGAATGGCCAGCCCCGGCTGTATAGTGTAGCGTCCCAATTCAAGGTAAATGATTTACCGGCTAATCCCGCCACCATACTGCATGACAAGGATATCGTGACGATTATTCCCCCGGTCTTGCCAACAATCTCTTCAGTGTTGGGGATCGCAGAAGAAGACATTGAGTCCATCACCATCCTGTTCAATGATGCGGAAATCCAAATACCGGCTCAACGCTACACCATCTCAGCGAATAAGCAGCCGGCAAATCTAACCGATGCGGCGCCTGACGGAACAGCAATCGAATATTGTTGCCATGACCAAAGCAATCCGACCATCGGCGAAGTTTTGTTAGCGGTTGATTTTGATCCCCGCCAGTTATCCGGCACCAAACAAATAACCATCTTGCACAATGGACAACCTGCTGACTTTACCACCCCGATCAAAAGCCGGGATTCGATCCAAATCGTATTTTCCGCGGACCCGGCAACCCGAGAAGGAAAACCTGCATAGCCAAGAGACCGGACAGCATCACAACGATGTGTCCGGTCTCTTTTAGTTCTGATTCAATTTCATCCTTCACCTGCTATTTCTAATGCCTCAAGATCAAGAATGGTAATTCGGTGGCCGTCAATCTCAATGATCTGCTCTTTTTTTAACGCGCTGAGAACGCGGGTTACCGTTTCCCGCGTTGTGCCTACCAGCGCTGCCAAATCCTGACGGGAAAAATCCAAGCTGACAGCGACGCCCCCTTGCGGGTGTTCTGTCCCTTGCTGTTCAATCAATTTCAAAAGAACCGCAGCGGTACGGGTTTTTACATCGCTGAGCGCCAATTTTTTGATTTTTTCCTGCGCAAACAGCAGCCTCCGGCTGAGTTCACGAATCAATTGCAAAGCCAATGCATTATTCTGCATGACCAATTTTTCTAATTCCGAGTTGCGGATGACCCCAATGCAGGAGTCTTCCACGGCAACAGCCGTAGCCGGATAGGGTGCTGTGTTGAATAACAATACTTCCGCGAATAATTCACCCGGTCCCAGCATATTAATAATATGCTCACGGCCGTCATCGCTTGTTTTAACAATCTTCACCCGGCCCGTTTGCACATAATGGAAACCAACCCCCGGGTCTCCTTCCAGAAAAATGGTTGTTTCTTTGTGATACAGGCGCTCTGCAGTTTTGGCGTGAATTTCCGCCAGTTGTGCATCGGTAAGTTCTGCAAATATCGGGATATTCCGTAAATACTGGATTTCAGGATCGTTTGATTTCGCCATGAACTACAACTCTCCTTGTTATCGCCGAGTACGTCGATTTTTTCTTACCGCTGCGCTAATTTTTGAAAGGCAAAACTGCTGGCGGCAATTGTTGCTTCGATATCTGCATCGGTATGTGCAATGGACATAAATCCGGTTTCAAACTGGGATGGCGCCAGATAAATGCCTTGTTCCAGCATGAAGTGGAAATAGCGGTTGAACGCATCAATGTCGGACCGTTTCGCCGTTTCATAGTCCACTACTTCCCGGTCAGAAAAGAACATACAAAACATGGTTCCAATAGTATGGAACTGAAAATGGAAGCCAAATTTTTCGGCCTCGGCCCGTATGCCGTCACACATCCGCTGGGTCAAGGCCGCCATACGCCCGTAAAGGCCGGGCTCCGCTGCCAAAATGTTCAACGTAGTAATGCCCGCCGCCATGGCCAGCGGATTGCCGCTCAGCGTACCTGCTTGATAAACCGGTCCGGCCGGCGACACGTGTTCCATGATCTCCCTGCGGCCGCCGTAGGCGCCTACCGGCAAACCGCCGCCAATGACCTTCCCCAAGCAAGTCAGATCCGGGCAGATTCCATATACCGACTGAGCCCCGCCAAAAGCCGCCCGGAAGCCGGACATGACTTCGTCAAAAATTAACAACGCACCATACTCGGCCGTGATTTTTCGGACCTGCTCCAAATAGCCCGGTTTCGGCAATACCAGTCCCATATTTCCCGGGACCGGTTCAATAATAACGGCGGCAATGTCCTCGCCCTGCCGGGCAAATACTTCCGCCAACGTTTCCGCATCATTATACGGAACCGTGATCGTTCCCGCAGCAACACTGGCAGGCACCCCCGGACTGTCCGGCGTGCCAAACGTCAACGCTCCGGATCCGGCTTTAACCAGTAAGCTGTCGTGATGGCCGTGATAGCACCCGGCGAATTTGATCACCTTGCTTCTGCCAGTATAGGCCCGCGCCAGACGCAAAACACTCATCGTCGCTTCCGTACCGGAGTTGACCATACGAACCATTTCAATAGACGGGACAATCTGCGTAATCTTGCGGGCCAATTCAGTCTCCCACAGAGTCGGTGCGCCGTAACTCGTTCCCCGCGTAGCCGCTTCCTGCAAAGCATGAACGACAGCGGGATGGGCATGACCTAGAATCATCGGTCCCCACGAGCCAACATAATCAATGTAGCTATTGCCATCGATATCAACCAGTCGGCTGCCCGAACCGCTGGCAATAAACGGCGGCGTCCCACCCACGCCCCGAAAAGAGCGCACGGGGCTGTTCACTCCACCGGGAATATATTGTTTTGCTTCGGCAAACGCTGCTGCTGATTTCTCCAAATGAATACTCATGCTTTGCCTCCTTATCGTTTAAGCTTCACGCAGCCATCGTGCTGCGTCCAGCGCATGATAGGTAATAATCATATCCGCACCGGCCCGTTTCATTCCAGTTAGTGTTTCGAGAACAATTTTCCGTTCTTCAATCCAGCCATTGGCCGCCGCCGCTTTCACCATCGCATATTCACCGCTCACATTATAGACAGCAACCGGAAGATCAAACCGGTCACGAACTTGCCGGACAACATCAAGGTAAGCCAACGCCGGTTTTACCATCACGATATCAGCCCCCTCTTCAATATCCAGAGCGATTTCGCGCAAGGCTTCCCGCGCATTGGCAGGATCCATCTGATACGTCTTCCGGTCACCAAACTGCGGCGCTGAGTCGGCTGCCGCCCGAAACGGCCCATAATACGCCGAAGCATACTTGGCAGCATACGACATGATCGCAACGTGTTCATAGCCCTGCTTGTCCAATGCTTCGCGAATCGCCCGTACCCGTCCGTCCATCATATCGGCCGGCGCAACCATATCGGCTCCGGCTTCCGCATGGCTTACCGCCACTTGCCCCAACAAACGCAAGGTTGTATCATTCTCGATTTCCTCTTCACACACCAGGCCGCAATGACCATGATTGGTATATTGGCACAAACAAACATCCGTAATCACCGTTAATGCCGGAAGTTCCTGTTTGATCACCCGAATGGCCTTTTGAACCGGACTGGCCGAATCCCAAGCACTGGACCCTTGTTCATCCTTGTACTCCGGCAAACCAAATAACAATACGGCCGGTATACCCAGCGCGTGGACTTCGCGTGCGGTTTCTAAAGCCATGTCCACCGACAGATGGTACGCTCCAGGCAAAGAGGAGATTTCACTCTTCACTTTTTCCCCCGGCACAACAAACAATGGATAAATGAAATCCGCGGCATTCAGTTCCGTCTCCCGGACCAGGTTCCGAATCGCCGGCAACCGTCTCAACCTTCGCGGCCGAATCAATGGTTTATTCATGCTTCTTTCCCTCCTGTAACCGTTGATACAATCGCATCAACTAACCCTTGGATCGTATATTCACCGGCAATACAATCCGTCGTAATCCCATGCTCCTGGCAAGTCATTGCCGTAACAGGTCCAATACAGGCCGTCTTAGCCTGTGAGACCAATGTTACGCCCTGCGGCCCCAATATATCCAATAAATTGGTAACCGTAGAAGAACTGGTAAAGGTAATCAGATCGATCCGTCCGGCTGCCAGCTCTCTCGCCAAATAAGCACCATCTGCCTCGCCGATCTCGGTGCGGTAAGCATCTACCACATCGACAGCGGCCCCCATTTCCCGCAACTGGGTAGGCAGGACATCCCGAGCTACGGCAGCTCTGGCGATTAACACTTTCGCACCTGGCTGCAGCCTGTTTTTCATGGCAGCGACAATCCCTTCGGCCCGAAACTCCAAGGGAACAACATCCGCCTGGATCCCATTGGCCCGCAGGCGGTCTGCTGTTTGACTGCCGATTGCCACAATCTGCAAACCAGCCAGAGCCCGACTGTCTAGCCCGGCCGCCTCCAGCCGACGATAAAAAGCGTCCACACCGTTTACACTGGTAAAAATCAGCCACTGGTAGGCAATCAAATTATCGATCGCCGCATCTAAGGCAGCAAAACTTTCCGGCGGAACAATTTTAATGGCCGGCGCTTCAAGGCATTCCGCGCCCAGCGCTTCGAGTTTTTCCGTCAATATGCTGGCCTGTTCCCGCGCCCGGGTAACCAAAACCCGTTTGCCAAATAAAGGCCGTTTGTCAAACCAGGCTAACTGTTCCCGCAAGTTCACTACATCGCCCACAATAAAAATAGCCGGAGGTTTGATACCTTGCCGTACTGCCTCTTCCGCCGCCCGGCCTATCGTAGTAACCAACGTTTGCTGCTCCGGTTTCGTTCCCCAGCGAATCACCGCTGCCGGTGTAGATTCCAGACGGCCATTCGCAATTAATTTGGCCGTTATATGCGGTAAATTTTCCACTCCCATCAAAAAAACCAAGGTATCCACACTGGTCGCGAGTTTATCCCACCGGATCGAAGACTCGCCCTTATCAGGATCCTCATGCCCGGTAACCACGGCAAAAGAAGCCGCTACTCCGCGATGCGTGACCGGAATACCGGCATAAGCCGGCACCGAAATCGCCGAAGTAATTCCCGGCACAATTTCAAACAAAACCCCCGCCGCTTTTAATTTGAGTGCTTCTTCCCCACCGCGCCCAAAAACAAATGGATCGCCGCCTTTTAAACGAACGACCGTTTTCCCGGCCAACGCCTGATCGACCAGCAATTGGTTGATATCTTCCTGGCGCATCGTATGATCGCTGGAAGCCTTGCCAACATAAATCAATTCTACATCGGTACGGGCCTCACGCAGCAACCGGCTGTCAGCCAAACGGTCATACACAATCGTATCCGCCCGGCGAATGCAATCCAGCGCTTTCAAACTAGCCAGCCGGTAATCACCAGGCCCGGCTCCGACTAAAAACACTTTACCGTTTTTCATCGCGACCGCCTCCTGTCACAGAAAATTCCTCAATCTTTGCTAATATTTCCTGTCCACCGGCCGCCAACATTCGTTCAGCCAGTTCAGATCCGAGCTGCTCACTCGCCTTACTATCCCCGCTGATTTGATCCCGGATCATCGTTTGCCCATCAACAGAAACAATCCGTGCCGCTAAGATCAACTGCGGCCCGGAAACTTCACCGTATACACCCACCGGCACCTGGCAGCCGCCCTCTATTGCACGCAAAAAAGCCCGTTCGGCCAATACTGCAGCACGGGTTTCCTGATGATCCAAAAAAGACAGCAATTCTAATACGTCACTGTCTTCCTGCCGCGCTTCAATGGCCAATGCGCCCTGCCCCACAGCGGGTAAACAGATCGAATGCGGCAACACTTGTGAAATTTTTTTCTCCCACCCTAATCGTTTCAGGCCGGCCACGGCAAGAACAATGGCATCCAATTCCTGTTCTTGCAGCTTACTCAGCCGTGTATCCAAGTTTCCCCGCAAATCGCTGATCCGCAAATCCGGACGCACATTCAACAACTGTGCCCGGCGGCGCAAACTGGAGGTACCGACCCGCGCCCCCTGCGGCAATGCGTTCAGTGAGGAAAAACGCGGGCTAACGAGGGCGTCATCCGGATCGGTTCGCTCGGTGATTGCCGCAAGGATCAAGCCCGGCGGCAATTCCGTCGGCATGTCCTTCAAGCTATGCACCGCCAAATCGATTTCGCCCAGCAACATCGAATTCTCGAGTTCTTTGGTGAATAACCCCTTCCCGCCAATTTTCGCCAAGGGAACATCCAATATACGATCCCCGGTTGTAACAACCTTAACAATGGCGATCTCAACCGACGGATGCCGGTTTTGAATGGCTTCAGCGATATAATTCGCCTGCCAAAGCGCCAATTTACTTCCTCGCGTACCGATAACAAGCTTGTTTTTCAATAACGACATCCTTTCCCAGATCATCTAAATGAAACAAACTGCGTAACGCTTCTTGGTAATACGGTTCCTTCTCTGTACCAGCTGCTTCATTCATGCGGATCATCGGTTCCCGTAATAATTTCCGCACCAACATTTTCGACATATTTTCCAATACCTTGCGTTCTTCGGGAGTGTAATCCGGCAATTTCGCTAATGCCCGTTTTACTTCCCGTTGCCGCATCCGCTCCATTTTATCCGTCAATAAAGCAAGAGTCGGCTGGAACGATAGGTAAAGAAACTTAGCTACCAGTTCCGCCAATTCTTCTTCCACAATCTCCTCGGCGATCCGGGCCTCTTTTTCCCGTCCGCGCAGGTTCGACTCAACCACAGCTTCCAGATCATCAATATTATGCAGACTCACGCCGCTGATGGCCGCCACTTCCGGCTCTACATCCCGCGGCACGGCAATATCGATAAAAATGATCGGCCGCCCCTTACGTCTAGCCATAAGGTGAGCTACATCCCGTGCCTTTACAATATAATGAGGCGCGCCCGTCGATGTGATGACCACATCAGCTTCCGAAGCCGCCTCCAAAAAGCTATCGAACGGCACGGCAATACCATCGAATAATTCGGCTAAATGGACCGCCCGGCTATAATTGCGATTGGAAACAAACACCGTATTTACCCCGCCGGCAACCAAATTCCGGGCTGTCAATTCGCCCATCTCGCCAGCGCCAAGGATTAACACATTCGATTTTGACAAATCCCCAAATGTTTTTTTTGCCAGTTCTACCGCCGCATAGCTCACCGATACTGCATTATGCGCAATTTTCGTTTCGGTCCGTACTTTTTTTCCTACTGCAATCGCCCGGTTAAACAACGTATTCAATACCGTGCTGGTTGTTCCTGCCTCGCGGCCAATCGCATAAGCAGCCTTCACTTGGCTCAGAATCTGGCCCTCGCCAATCACAAGGGAATCCAAACCGGCTGTGACCTGGAATAAATGACGGATACACGCTTCATCTACATAGTAAAAAAAATATTCAGCGAGTTGGAAATCGCTGTTCGCTACCCCTTCAAAACAAGAAGAGAGAAGGGAAAAAGTTTCTTGGGCATCGGGCACAACAGCGTACACCTCGGAACGGTTACAAGTAGACAAGATGACGCACTCATCCGCAATATCCTGTTCACGCATATGGTGCAGCGCCGCCCGGATCTGTTCTTCCGAAAACGAAAAACGTTCACGAACTGCTATCGGTGCTGTTTTATGATTTAGCCCCAATACAACCAATTGCATCGTTAATCTTTGCCTCCGCCTCTTGCATTCTGCCTTGCCGCAGCAACGCCAATATTTCATCATCCAATGTTTCCCGCCAGAACCAAAGCCGTTCATCCGGGGAATGCAGTTGGGTCTTCACTTTTTTTCGCGCTTTCGCGAGCAATTCCAGGTATACACCATATTCCGGTCCATATTCTTCCGCTAATTTTTCCCGCAACCGCCGTGATAGCGCAGGACTGCGGCCACCGGTGGAAACAGTCAGAAGAAGATCCCCCCTGGCAACTTTTGCCGGTACGTTAAAATTCCCGGTTTTCGGCGCGTCAACCACGTTCACCAAAATATTTCTTTCCTGCGCTTCTGTACTGGCCAGTTGATTTACCTCCGGGCAATTGGCAGCGCAAATAACCAATAGGTAGCCTGCCGTATCACCGGATTGATAGGGTCTGTCCGTATGCAAAATTTGCTTCTGTTCGACTAAGTCTGCTAATCCTGGCGTCAACTGCGGGCTAATTACCCTAACTGCGGCCCCGGCGGCCACTAACGACCGAACCTTGCGTTCCGCTACCAAGCCGCCTCCAATCACCAGGCATGGCTTTCCTTCTATCAGCAGGTTAACCGGATAACACTCCACCCTGACCACCTACTCAGGTTAAATTCTATAATTGCAAAATTCTCTTTGCTTTGCAAGAATATTATAACACATTCGCTATCCTTATTTCACTACAGCGCCGCGAGAAGCAATTTATATTAGAAACCCTCGCTGGCACCGAGCTTTTAGCGACGGCGAGAGTCGTTGGTTACACTTATGCCACAGAAAGTAGTTATACTTTCTGGAATACGGCAAAAAAAAAGAGCCCCCACGACGAGGGCTAAAGCGAGGGTGTACAATTATGTACGTGAAAAGTATAACATCACTGTTTACCATTATGCAATATTTATTTTTACAATTTTTTATTTTATTTTTCCGTAAAATCGCTTCCCAAAATAATTGTAACCGGAACTGAGCTGCTGTCATCTTTTGAGACTTGCAGAACATAATTAAACGGCAACCCCGTCAGTTTATTAACAACGGCATTATTCATGGTGTGCGAAACAACGACCGTATTTTTCTGCCGGGCGGAACTTCCGCTTATGCCAGAAACTTCAAACCCATTTTTCCGAGCAATCGCAGCGGCTCGTTCGCCAGCATCGGAAACACCGCTGGCATTTACAATTTCGACTCTAACTTTCCCTCCGTTAGCAGCCGAGGATATCGTACCGGAAGAGGATGGGGTTTGAGTTACCGCACTTGGTTTTTCGGCCGTCTTTACTTTATCCGCGATTGGAGGTTTAACCGGTTGCAACGATTTCGGCAGTTCGGTCACTTTCATTTCCGGTGGTACAGATGTAGTATACTCATTCGACATCCGTTTAGTTTCTGTTTCGTAGCGGGTATTCGCCGCAATATTTTCCGTTTGCGCAACGTATTCCCGCAAGGACGATATGTCTGGCAACCAGTAGCTGATTTCACCGATATAAGCCGGTTTTCCCGGCACCATATACGTTTTCATGCCTTGTTTATACGCATCGTGAATTATCGTCGCTAACTGCAGCATTTCACTCGTCGGCATATCCGTTTTTACGGCTGCGTTGATTTCACGGACAAGAACGGGCAATCGCGGAATAATGCTAGGGCTTGCCGCTTCGGCAAATATTGCCTTAATGAACTTCTGCTGCCGGTTAATCCGGCCGATATCGCCTTCTTCATCACGATAGCGAACGTATTGGATTGCCGTCCGCCCATCCATTTTTTGCTCACCGGGCTTCAGGTTTATTACTAAATCATCATAAGGATCTTCGTAATACATCCGTTTTTCTACATTAATAGTGACCCCGCCAAGGGCGTCAATGATCTTATAAAAGCCGGCAAAATTGACAGTAACATAGTAGTCCATGGGAATTCCCAACAGGGACTCGACAGTCTGACGCGCCAATTTATGTCCGCCGAGCGCATACGCATGATTGATTTTATCCCAACCGTGGCCAGGTATTTTCACTCGCGTATCACGCGGCACAGATAACAGGGAAACATCCTTGGTCTTTGTATCAACCGTAAAAACCATCATGGTATCCGAACGGCCGACATCGCCGTCCCTCTCATCAACGCCTAATACCAAAACATTCATCTTCCCATTGCCGCTCGTCAACGAACTGCCCAACTGGCCGCCGTTAAACCACCAATAGGATGCCGCTGCCGCTGCTGCAAACAACAAAAACAACCCCAGTATGATGAAAATGCGTTTTTTTTGATTTTTCTTTTGTTCTGTCAGCCGCCGTTCTAGTCTCGATGCCATAAAGGGCCTTCCTTCTCTCTTCTTGTTCTAATAAATAGGCAAAACACGCCCCTCATCGTAGGAGGCGTGTTTCAGTGTATCAGAATTATGAACACAATTCAAGGTACTAGACGATTGTATAACCAGCATCCTCTACAACGTCCTTAATATCTTGCAGGGAGGTTTTTGCCGGGTCAAAATCGACTTGCAAACTTTTTGCCGTCAAATCAACCTCAGCCGCCAAAACTCCCGGCAAACCCTTCACCGCTTTTTCCACTGCATTTTTGCAATGGCCACAGCTCATGCCTTCTACCGTAACGGTGATATGCTGTAGTTCAGGTCCATGACACCCACAACTTTTGCACATATTCCTTCACTCCTTGTCCAATATGAAATTTCCCCGGATGATAATGGCCCATTGCTATGCTTTCTATGACCGAACAACCAGCCGCCTCTAACGCTGCCTCTATTTCTCTCAGCGGAGTCTTAGCAGAATCAAAGTCCACTTGCAGGCGGCCTGAAGCCATGTCGGCTTCCGCAGCCATCACCCCCGGCAAACCTCGAACTGTCCGTTCTATTGTACTGGCGGAATGGCTGCCGTTCTCATCCTTCACCAGAATTGTCACTTTTTCTATCGTACCCCCATGACAACCACAACTTTTACACATACACCTTCGCTCCCTATCAAAATAGTACATAATATCTTAGTTTCGCAACCTAATGCTAACGAAACTTTTTCTAATACGTTTTTTATTCGACCTCCGGAAACAAATACCTGCTGGGATCGGCAACCTGCAATCTTTCCTTTGCAAAAAAAGTCCGAGCACAAAAGTTTAAACAATAATTATGAACGCAGGCGATAATTATCAGAATTTTGTAATATACGCAGATTGAGGGGTACTACTACTGTCATACGCTCCTAGTCGCTTAATTTGCCGGTTCATTGACACGAATTATTCACAACAACATGGTATAATGCAGATGTATAACAACTTTATACTTTCCTGAAGGGAGCGTGTCTTATGAATACCAGCATTCCAGTCACACCAATGCCTCCACTTGATGGTCCCGCAGTGCAGCGATTGGAAGAAGCACTCAGCAAATCTCCTAAGAACGCAATTTTGTTAAAAATCGGCAATGTATTGTATCAGCTGTCCCGGGAAGGTCGATGGTTCAAGTTTTCTTTATTAACGAAAAAAAGGACGGTGAAACGGGCAACCCTGTTTCAAACGTTAACCGAACTGTACAACCAGGCAATGCATGGACAAAGTTGGCAAATTGCCGGCTGCATGGAATAAAAACTAAATATAAAAATTTAATATTTTATACAAAAAGAGCAGGCACAACAGCCTGCTCTTATATTATATACAAAGTTTTATCCCCATTATTTTGAGCCGGCACAACGGCTAACAAATTTTTCGGTATACATGAAGAAAGTTACGCACAACCTGCGCTGTAAGCCCCCAAATGACGTACGGGCCATACGAATAAAAGTACACCTTATAGGTTTTGCGCCGTTTCCATTCCGTAGAATATCCTTCTGGCAGCAAATCAAACGGAAAATTAGCCATGGGCCGGGTTGCCATTTCCATTTGAGCGCTTAACGGCTCCGCGTCCATTAAGAACCGCAACGGAACCGAAAATACTTCAGCAACTTCGCCATGATTTGGCGTTAAAACCGCCCCTTTTTTCAGCAGCGCAACAAACGGGTACAAGGTAACACCAATCGGGCTCACAATATAATCTAGCGGACCGATAATTCTGATTTCATTCGCCGCTATGCCCAGTTCTTCACTTGTTTCCCGAATAGCGGCAGCTTGCGGACTTTCATCGCCGGATTCAATGCGGCCTCCAGGCAGACAGATTTCCCCCGGTTGCCAATTTAATTGCTTCGATCGCACTTCGAACAAAATTGCCAGTTCCCCGTCTTGTTCCACAAGCGGCAGTGTAACCGCCGAGCCCCAGTCATCCACTTCACTGTTGACTACAGGCAAGTGGGTTGTTAGCAAGGTAGAAAGCCGCTGACAGCGTTCCTTATCCATGATAAAAATCGTCCCCATTCTTTTTCGGTA
>CAYUNV010000021.1:0-23250 GCA_964446265.1 uncultured Negativicutes bacterium
GAAAGCAGCTTACCCGTCAGGGTTTTTGGAAGATTATTAAAAGATATGCTGGTGAGGCCAATATCCAAAAAGAAATTACTCCTCATACCCTTCGACATTCTTTTGCAACCCATTTATTAGAAAATGGGGCGGATTTGCGATCTGTTCAGGAAATGTTAGGGCATGCGGATATTGCGACAACGCAAATATATACCCATATAACCAATAAACACTTAAAAGAGGTCTATGATAAGACGCACCCCCGAGCCTAGCAAGGATAGATAAGTTGTTACAACATGGTTCGAAGGAGGACTATGAGCATGAAAATGCGGGTAGTCGATATTATTGCCAAAAAAAGGGATGGTATGGTTCTGACGGCGGAAGAGATCCATTATTTTGTGCAAGGCGTAGTTAATCAAAAAATTCCGGATTATCAGATTAGTGCTTGGTTAATGGCTGTTTATCTGCAAGGAATGACACCGGAGGAAACAGTGACATTAACTCTGGCCATGGCACAGTCCGGCCGGATGATTGACTTGAGTGATATTCCCGGTATTAAGATTGATAAACATAGTACAGGCGGAGTCGGTGATACGACTACATTAGTGGTTGCGCCGCTGGTTGCGGCTGCCGGGATCCCTGTAGCCAAAATGTCAGGGCGGGGATTGGGGTTTACCGGTGGAACGATTGATAAACTGGAAGCAATTCCTGGCTTTTCTTCGACGTTGGATATGGTTTCTTTTTCACGTCAAATTCGTCGCCATAATTTGGCTGTTATCAGCCAATCTGTCGATTTGGCGCCTGCGGATGGTTTATTGTACGCTTTGCGTGATGTTACAGCGACGGTAGAAAGTATCCCGCTTATTGCGTCGTCGATTATGAGCAAAAAAATTGCCGCCGGGGCTGATAAGATTTTGTTGGATGTGAAAGTCGGCAACGGAGCTTTTATGCATGATCTGCAGGATGCAATATTGTTGGCGCAGACTATGGTTGATATAGGTAAACGCAGCGGGAAAGAGACGGCTGCCTTGCTTACCGGAATGGATGAGCCACTAGGATGCGCGGTTGGTAATGCCTTGGAAGTGCAGGAAGCGATTGATATTTTGAGTGGGAGGGCTCCAGGTCGTTTGCAGGATCTTTGCCTGACCCTAGGTGCCCATATGTTGATTATGGCGAATGTTGAAAATACTCTGGCGGGAGCCCGGGAAAAAGTACATTATTTACTTAGCGAAGGATTGGCGATAAAAAAATTTACGGAGTTTATTGAAGCCCAGGGTGGCGATCCCGAAGTTGTTGTCAAGCCGGGGTTATTGCCAACGGCAGCGCATCAATGTGAAGTTTTTGCAAAACAAGATGGGTATGTTTCTCATATTGAAACGGCTGGAATTGGCCAATGTGCTGTGATTTTGGGAGCCGGAAGGGAATATAAAGGGCAACCGATTGATTTAGCCGCCGGATTAGTCATGAAATGCCGCATCGGTGATTATGTGCGTAAGGGTCAGCCGTTGGCAGTTTTGTATGCCAATCAATATGAATTGTTGGAGCCAGCAACCGAGAAATTTGTGTCTTCCATTGCAATAGTCGATCAACAGGCCTTTCCTACTAAATTAGTGTTAGGTTTGGTTGATTCTTCCGGAACGCATTTGTTTGACTGAGCCGTGGTACCGATGTAAAAGTGGATTTATGACCGGACGTTTGAAAAACCTGGTTTTAGCAACCAGGTTTTTTAATGGATAGTCTGATGAAGCCTGTTTTTCATGAATGAAGATTGCGTTTGCTGCTTGCCTATCGTATGATTTTATGTAACAATGAATAGGATGGCTTTTTGAGGGAAAAGCGGCTAAGGGGGAACAAACGTGTTTGGTTTTGACTCAGATATGGTTTTTCGAATTCCAGCGTTGTTGATTGCATTAACGGTCCATGAATTTGCTCACGCTGCCATGGCGGTGAGAATGGGAGATCCTACTCCCCGTTTGCTTGGACGTTTAACATTAAATCCGATTGCACACTTGGATCCGTTAGGATTAATTATGTTATGGCTGTTTCAGTTTGGTTGGGCAAAACCGGTTCCGATTAATCCCGGTTATTTTAACAATAGCCGCAAAGGCCTAATGCTTGTGTCGTTTGCGGGACCGGGCGCAAATATTTTAACGGCACTGATTACTGCCTTATTGCTTGGTTTTCTGGTCAAGTTGGGAATGCTGACTTCCGGCTGGGCTAAGGTTCTTTGGCTGACGTACAGCTACAATCTGTTGTTCGCTGTATTTAATTTATTGCCGGTACCGCCTCTTGATGGTTCGAAAATTGTCAGCAGTTTGCTTCCGCCAGCCCAGTCACATGCTTTTGAACGTATCGAGCGGTATGGACCTTTTATTTTAATCGCTTTAATTTATCTTGGCATTGCCGGCGCGATTATCAAGCCGATCCAAATTATATTATCTTATTTGATTCAACGCATCGTAATGCTGTTTTTTTAGTCGTTCAGAAAGTCGTTCACTTTCTGTGGCATAGTGGTATATGTGAAACCGGCGGTTTTCACCGTCGTCGCAAAAGCTCGGCGCAAGCCGGGTTTTCTAAATGGGAGGAGAGATTTTTTTATGGTAAAAGGTCGTATTTTTAGTGGTATGCAGCCATCTGGTAAATTTCATCTGGGCAATTATCTGGGCGCTTTGGATAATTGGGTGAAGTTACAGCAAGACTATGAGTGCTTTTTTTCGATTGTTGATTGGCATGCGTTGACTTCTTCGTTTGAAGATACGTCAAGGTTGCCGGAATACATCCATGATATGGCCTTAGATTGGTTGAGCGCCGGATTGGATCCGGAAAAAAATGTTATTTTTGTGCAATCGCAAGTGAAAGAACATGCAGAATTACACCTTCTCTTATCGATGATTACACCTTTGTCTTGGTTGGAACGCGTGCCTACGTATAAAGACAAATTGCAGCAATTAGGTTCTCAAGGGAAAGATATCAATACGTATGGATTTTTAGGGTATCCGGAGTTGATGACAGCCGATATCATTCTTTATAAAGCCGATACTGTACCGGTGGGAGAAGATCAGATTCCCCACCTGGAATTAACTCGGGAAATTTTACGGCGCTTCAATTACCTCTATCAACCGATTTTCCCGGAACCAAAGCCTTATCTTAGTAAAGCACCGTTATTACCTGGCATTGACGGGAGAAAGATGAGTAAATCGTACGGCAATGAAATTAGCTTTTCCGCAGCGCCGGATGAACTGCGCACCCGTGTGATGTCAATGATTACTGACCCGCAACGGGTAAAGAAAAGTGATGTGGGCCATCCGGATGTTTGTACTGTATTCACCTTCCATAAATTGTTTAATGCCGCTGAAGTCACAACCATTGGCGAAAACTGTCGGAACGCCAATGTTGGTTGTGTTCAATGCAAAAAAATGTTGGCGGAAAAAATGGTTGATACTTTGGCTGATGTGCACTCGCGGCGTAGTGTATTGGAAAACAACCCGGGAAGAGTGAAGGAAATCCTCCAGTATGGCGCCGAAAGGGCGCGTAAAGTGGCGTCCGCTACGATGGAAGAGGTCCGGTCAGCCATGCATTTAGCCTGATTATGAGCGAATATACGATAAAACTGCAAGCATTTGAGGGGCCATTAGCCTTATTAATGCACATGATCGAGAAAGAACAAATTGATATTTACGATATCCCGATCACGAAGGTTACAGAACAATATTTGCGTTATCTGGATACTATGGAAGAATTCAATATTCAGATTGCCAGCGAATTTTTGGTCATGGCGGCAACACTGTTGCAGATTAAATCCCGTCTCCTGCTGCCGCGTCCTGCGGCAGTTGTTATGGAAGAAGAGGAAGATCCGCGTCAGGAATTAGTTGACCGCTTACTTGAATATCGTATGTTCAAACAGGCTTCCTTGTTTTTGGAACGGTTAGCGCAAAACCGGGGCAATTATGTTGTCAGAGAACCGCAAGAATTTGCCTCCCAGTTAGTTTTACCGACCGGATTAAAAGTTGATGATTTGATATCTGCTTTTGTTGCGGTTTGGGAAAGCAAAGAGGAAGAATACTCCTTGGTTTCCCGGGATGAAGTAAGTGTGCAGGATAAGATGTATGCGATCCTTCATCTGCTTCATCAAAGTAACGGTGAAACAGATTTTTTGCAGATAATAGAGCTAGCGCATAGTCGTGGTGAAGTGGTAGCTTTATTTTTGGCGTTACTTGAATTGATCCGTTTGAAACGAGTACAGGTTCGTCAAGATCTCGGTTTTGGCCCTATTTTTATTATGCTGAAGGAGCAGTGGTCGGATAATGTTTTATGATCATCTGAAAAAAGCGGTGGAAGCGCTTCTTTTCGTCCATGGGCAGCCCCTGCCAGCCGATAAAATTGCTAAATTGCTGGACATACCCGAAGAATCTGTTATCTTGTTGTTGGATAAATTGAGTGCTGATCTGGAAAAACCCGATAGAGGATTAATTTTAGTGGAGGTAGCTGGAGGTTTTCAGCTTTGCACTAAGCCGGAATTAACGGATATTGTAGAAAAACTAGCCCATGTGCAGGAGGTTCGCATTTCGTCGGCTGCAATGGAAACATTGGCCATTATCGCCTTTCGGCAGCCTGTGACGCGACAGGAAGTGGAAGCAATCCGCGGTGTAAACGCCGATAAGACAATCAGTAATTTACTGGATCGGGGCTTTATCAAGGAGGTAGGGCGCAAAGATGCGCTTGGCCGGCCCATATTATATGGAACGTCTGAACAATTTTTACAAAGTTTTGGTTTAAAAGACCTAAAAGAATTACCGCCGTTAGCTACGTTCTTACAAGAACAAGAAACCGAGAAGACAGAAAATCAAAGTACAGAATAAGACCTGTACTGAATAAAACAGCGGAAAAGGGGCTATGGACAACTTATTGTTAAGTTTTTCCACAGCCCCAATTTATTGTAATTGCATTGATTTTTATAAAAATTTATTTCACTGTTGTTTTTGTAGTTGCGTTTGTACTTTGGGCAGTTTGTCCGCTGAGTTGTACAGAATACGCCGAACCGACATTCACGGCTGCCGTGGCAGTTTGTGTACTACTGGTAGAAGAGGCTTCCGTTTCGGTTATTTGCTGTTCGACCTGACTTAACTGTTGTTGAAGTTGTTTAATTTGCGCAGCGTTTTTTTCTTCACCTTCTTTTTGCAGCTGCTTTATTTCATTTTCTAATTTTTGTTGTTTGGTTTCCAACGTTTTTAACGTGGTAGAGGAGCTTGTGCTGGTGCTTGCAGACTGGGTAGAACTGCTGCTTATCGATGAAATATTCATGATATTCTCTCCTTGTAATTATTTGTTCATTATATCGAGATGAAATGTTGGAAAATCCTTTGAATAATTGCAAAAAAGAAACAATTTAACAATTGACTTACAACTTATTTTTTATTTATAATTTTATTCATCTGCAAATCAACTGCCGTTACAATGAAACCCTGCTTGTATTTTGCTGTGGACAGTATTTTAACAGCGTTTGATAAGGGAGGTTGTTTTGACGTTGCGGAAGGTGTTGTAACTCTTAGTCGCTTGTAGTAAGATATTGTACAGTAAACTGCGAAAATTACTGGTAAAAATAATCAAACAATGTAAATCAAAGAATAGTTCATACTATACCATGAACTGCTTTCTTTTCAAAAAATATACCACAGGTAGAAAGGGTTACAGGAAATGATTCGAAAAGGACTTATGGCTTGTTTGGTACTTGCTGTTGTTTTTCCGCATACTGTATTCGGAGCGCCGAAACAGGATGCAACACCGGATATTAGTTCAAAGGCGGCTATTGTTATTGAGGCGTCAACAGGAAAAGTCTTGTTTGCCTATCGTGCCGAAGAACGAAACTTTCCGGCTAGTACAACAAAGATGATGACGCTGTTGACCGCATTGGAAAACGGGAATGTAAATGATATTGTCACAACCAGCCAGAATGCTGCCAACGTTGAAGGATCCAGCCTTTGGTTGTCACCTGGTGAAAAATTAAAGCTGATTGAATTGCTGTATGGCATAATGCTTATATCGGGCAATGACGCAACGGTTGCAGTTGCGGAACATATTTCCGGTAGCGTGGATGCTTTTGCCCGTTTAATGACCCAAAAAGCTCATGCTATTGGAGCAGTGAATACGAATTTTACCAATTCGAGCGGGTTGCCTGATCCCAATCACTACACAACTGCGCATGATTTAGCTATCATAGCAGCACATGGTTTTCGTAATCCTTTGTTTGCACAAATTGTCAGTACGAAACATATGGTTATTCCTTGGGCAGGAAAAGACTTTGGCCGTGATTTATATAATGAAAATAAGATGCTTTGGAATTATGATGGCGCGAACGGTGTGAAGACAGGTTATACGGAAGCCGCCGGTCCTTGTTTGGTCAGCAGCGCTAAGCGCGGGAATGTGCAGTTGATCGCTGTAGTTTTGGACAGCAATCGTATGTGGCTCGATTCGAAAGCATTGTTGGATTACGGTTATAGCAAAATTGAGACGCTGCCAGTTTATAAACGCGGTGAAATAGTGAAAACGGTCCGGGTTAAAGATGGTGAGACTGAATATTTGCCGCTTGCTGTTGCGGAAGATGTTGTATTTCCGGTTTCATTGGATGATCGTGAAAATTTTGAAACCGTGATTGAAACAATGGTCAAAAATTCTGCTCCGATCGTTGCCGGCCAAAAGGTTGGCTCTATAAAATTGTTATACAAAGGGAAGGCTTACGGATCTGTCGATCTTATTGCTACGCAATCCGTTGAAAGGAAGTCCCTGTTTGGGAAATTATGGACTTCTTTGCGGAGTGTTGTTACCCTAGTTATGCAGAAAATTGCTTAATAGATCGAAAACAAGGAGTTGCTGGAGTTGGAACGTTTACAAAAGATCCTTAGCCAGGCCGGGATTTGTTCACGCCGAGAAGCGGAAACCAGGATTCTGGCCGGAAGGGTTGTTGTCAATGGAAAAGTTGTTACTGAACTGGGTGTAAAAGTAGATCCGGATTTGGATGAGATTCTTGTTGACGGTAAAAAAATTACGGCGCAAAAACACATTTACATTCTGCTAAATAAGCCAGTTGGTGTTGTTACTACCTTATCTGACCCCCAGAACCGAAAAACCGTAGCGGATTTGTTAACAGGGGTTACTGAACGGGTTTATCCTGTCGGACGATTGGACTATCTTACTCAAGGGCTGCTGCTTTTGACCAATGACGGTGATCTGGCAAATCGTTTAATGCATCCGCGGCATCACGTTAATAAGACGTATTTGGCGGCTGTTTCCGGAGAGGTTTCTGAAGATCGACTGGATATTTTGCGGACCGGCATTAGCTTGTCGGATGGAATTACAGCTCCAGCGTTGATCCGTATTCGCGGGATGGATGATGAACAGAAGCATACTATGGTTGAAGTGACGATCCATGAAGGAAAAAACAGACAAGTTCGTCGTATGTTTGAAGCAATTGGCTACCCAGTGCAGCGGCTGGAAAGAACTAAAATCGCCTTTTTGACTTTGGACAATTTGCCGGCAGGTACTTATCGTCATTTAACCTCAGATGAAGTTAGCCGGTTAAAAGCACTTGCGAAGTCATAAATTTGTTTATACGGTTCTAAAAGGTGATGCGAGGAGATTACATGAAAGAAATATTGGTAATCGGCGGCGGTGCCGCTGGAATGATGGCGGCGATTAGTGCTGCAGAACACGGCGGAAAAGTTACGTTATTGGAAAAAATGCCTACGGTAGGACGTAAGCTATTAATAACCGGTAAAGGGCGCTGTAACATTACGAACAATTGTGATCTTGACGGGTTGATACAAAATATGACAGGGAATGGCAGGTTTTTGTACAGTGCTTTTTCCCGTTTCACAAATCATGATGTGAGGGACTTTTTTCACCAGCATGGACTCATGACGAAAGTGGAACGGGGCGGCCGAGTTTTCCCGGTTAGCGATAAAGCAGCGGATGTTGTTGCGACTTTGCGGGAAGTATTGCGCAAACTCAAAGTGAACGTTGTGCCAGATCATCCTGTTAAAGAAATAGTTGTTGCTGATGGAAAAATTACTAAGGTGATCACTACATCAGGGGGAGAGTATCAAGCTGATGTTTTTATATTGGCGACCGGCGGCGCCTCCTACCCGGGAACAGGATCGTCCGGTGACGGATACCGTCTGGCGGCAAAATTGGGGCATAAAATTGTTCCTTTACGGCCGTCTTTGATACCGTTGGAAACGGAAGAAGAATGGGTCAAGGACCTACAGGGTCTTTCTTTGAAGAATGTTCGCGCAACGATTTTTGTAGATGGTAAACCAATTGCCAACGAATTTGGCGAAATGCTATTCACTCATTTTGGTGTATCGGGTCCAATTATTTTGTCATTGAGTGAACATATTTCGAACCTATTTTTTCCACATAAAGACCCGAAAAGAGACGCGGTATTGGAGATAAATTTAAAACCCGCATTAACGGAAGAAGTTCTTGATCAACGACTGCAGAGAGATTTTGAGAAGTTTATCCGTAAACAGGTGAAGAATGCGTTACATGATTTGTTACCGGTCAAATTGATTGATATCATGATTGATTTGGCGCATATCGATCCGGAAAAACCAGTTCACCAATTAACAAAAAATGAACGGCAAAGGCTAGTTTACCAACTACAACATGTCAGCCTGACCATACGGGGCGTCCGCCCCCTAAGTGAGGCCGTTGTTACGGCCGGTGGAATAAGCACGAAAGAAATCAACGCGAAAACCATGAACTCAAAATTGATCCGAAACTTATACTTTGCCGGTGAAATCATCGATATTAACGGCTATACCGGTGGATATAACCTGCAGGCCGCGTTTTCAACCGGTTATGTAGCCGGATTGTATGCTGTTGATTAAATAATTGACGCGAGTAAACAAAGGATATTGGTCCAAAATGCGGAAATATACTACTTAAATATGTTTGTATTTTAAGGAGAAGTCGATATGATTATCCTGATGAATGCGCCAACGGAAGAAGAATTGACTTATGTGTTGGAAAAACTTCGGCAACAAGGCTTATCGGCACAGTTTTTTCAGCAAGGGAAACATACAATTATTTCGGCAGTAGGTAATTCTCGAAATGATGATCTTGATAAATATGAAAAAATGGCGGGTGTAGAAAGGGTAATTCCAATTCTGACGCCATTTAAATTAGTCAGCAGAGAATTTCGCCGGCAAAATACCTTGGTTCAGGTTGGCAACGTTATATTTGGCGGTAAAGCGGTGCAAATCATTGCCGGCCCATGCGCAGTGGAGAGTTATGAACAGCTTTTAGATACGGCTGTTGTGGTAAAAAGCGCCGGAGCAGCGATGCTGCGCGGTGGATCGTACAAACCGCGCACATCTCCTTATAGTTTTCAAGGATTAGAACAAGAAGGACTGAAAATTCTTCATTCGGTCGGAAAAACGGTTGGTTTGCCGGTTGTATCTGAAGTAACAGATCCCCGTATGGTGCAGGTGGTTGCCGAATATGCCGATATGTTACAAATTGGCGCCCGGAATATGCAAAATTTTGCCCTGCTCAAGGAAGTTGCTTCTGTTAAAAAACCTATATTATTGAAGAGGGGAATTTCGGCGACCATTGAAGAATGGCTGATGGCGGCAGAGTATATTGCTGTCGGTGGTAATTCCCAGATTGTGTTGTGTGAAAGAGGGATACGGACCTTTGAACCGTCTACCCGCAATACCTTGGATTTGAACGCGGTGCCGGTTGCAAAGCAATTGTGTCATTTACCGGTTATTGTGGATCCAAGCCATGGAACCGGACACTGGCATCTAGTAAGTCCGATGTCTAAAGCTGCGCTGGCAGCCGGCGCGGATGGCCTCATTATTGAAGTTCATCCCCATCCGGATGAAGCGTTGTCAGATGGAGCGCAATCGCTGAACCCAGCGAATTTTTTACAATTAATGCGCGAATTGGAAGTTTTAGCAGGTGTGCTGGGACGCAGCATGGTAAAGGAAGGAGAAACGAATTATGAGCGAAATACATAATGTGCAAGTAATAAAGCCGAAAACCTCGTTAGGTGGTTCTATTGTTATTCCGGGAGATAAATCAATATCCCACCGCAGCATAATGCTGTCCTCATTAGCAGAAAATCCGGTACAGGTGAATAATTTTTTGTTTTCTGAGGATTGTTTGTCGACGATTGCCTGCATGCGGGAATTAGGGGCTGTTATTGAATTTACCGGTGAACAGCAAGTTACTGTTCAAGGCTGCGGGTTTTACGGTTTGAAGGAGCCGAACGATGTGTTGAATGCTGGTAATTCTGGGACTACATTACGCTTGTTGTCAGGAATTCTTGCTGCTCAGCCTTTTTTTAGTGTAATAACCGGTGACAGTTCATTGCGGCGCCGTCCTATGGGTCGTGTGGTTGAACCGTTGAGCCGGATGGGCTGTAAAATTATCGGACGCGAGAACTCCCGTTATGCACCTTTGGCCATACTGCCTGCTGAAACGATTCGAGGGATTGCTTATTCGCTGCCGGTTGCAAGCGCGCAAATTAAATCTGCAATTTTACTTGCATCGTTATTTGCCAACAGCAGCACAACCATTACAGAGCCTTATCTTTCCCGCGATCATACGGAAAGAATGCTGCAATTGTTTGGCGTACCGGTTGAACGGAAGGATTTGTCTGTGACTATTTCTCCCGTTTCGTCGTTGAAGGCGCCGACAGTGATTGATGTGCCGGGCGATATCAGTTCGGCAGCGTTTTGGTTGGTTGCTGCTTCGATCGTTCCCGGCAGTGAATTGGTTTTACGAAACGTAGGACTGAACCCGACTCGGAGTGGGATTTTGGATATTTTGCAGTTGATGGGCGCAGACATCCGTCTTATCAATGAGCGATTAGAAGAAGCGGAGCCTGTAGCCGACCTTGTTGTTCGGTCGGCTGATTTACAAGGCGTTTGTCTTGAAGCGGAGATTATCCCGCGGCTAATTGATGAAATTCCGGTTTTGGCTGTTGCTGCATTGTTTGCTAACGGACGAACCGTTATTCGTGGGGCGGAAGAACTGCGGGTAAAAGAAACCGACCGGTTGCGCGCTATTGTCGATGAGTTTGGAAAAATGGGCGCTGTAATTCAAGAGACTGCCGATGGGTTAATCATTGACGGACCGCAGAAGCTCCATTCAGCTACTTGTCTGTCCTATGGCGATCATCGGATGGCAATGTCCCTGGCAGTTGCCGGTATTGCTTCAGAAGGCGTTGAAATTGTGAATCCCGCCTGCGCAGCCGTTTCTTATCCGAACTTTTTTGAGGTGCTTGATCAACTGTAATGAAATTATGAATTTCTATGGTGGAGGAAATAATGAAAAAACTAACGATTGCGATTGATGGACCGGCGGGTGCCGGGAAAAGTACGGTTGCCCAGATTGTTGCGCGGCAGTTGAATTATGTTTATATTGATACAGGAGCGATGTATAGGGCGATTACCTGGCAAGCGATTTGCCAGAAGCTATCCGGTGATGATGTTAAAGAAATTATCCAAATAGCTCGTTCTTGCGATTTGAGATTAGCTTATAAGAATGAAAAAACCCATGTTTCCGTTGATGGTGTTGACATTACAGAACAAATCCGGTTGCCGGAAGTCTCAAGAATGGTATCAGCTGTCGCGTTAATTCCGGAAGTCCGGGCTGAAATGTTGGTTATGCAGCGTAATATGGGCAGTGAAGGCGGAGTGGTTATGGATGGCCGCGATATTGGCACCTATGTTTTGCCGAACGCTGATGTGAAGATCTTTTTGACTGCTTCTATTCCGGAACGGGCGCGGAGGCGTTGGCTGGAACTGCAGCAGAAAGGGTTCGATATTGGTTTGGAACAAATGCAGCAGGAGATTATAACACGGGACAAAATTGACAGTGAACGGGAAGCAGCACCCTTGATGCAGGCAGAAGATGCAATATTGCTTGATACTACAGGCTTAGGAATTGAGGAAGTAGTCCGGGAAATATTACAAATTTGCAGGGAGCGACTTTAATTTGAACAAGGTTTTCTATGAATTTCTGCGAGTTGTTTTTACATTCATATTGACGGTATTCTTTCGCTGGAAAGTAACTGGACTAGATAATATTCCTAAACAGGGTGGAGTTCTGATTTGCTCGAACCATATCAGCAATTTAGATCCGCCGGTTCTTGCCACTGCGGTGCCAAGAGCCGTCCATTATATGGCAAAGGAAGAATTGTTCCGCATCTGGGGTTTCGGCCATATCATCCGCAATTTAAATGCGTTCCCTGTTCGGAGGGGCAGTGCCGATCGCACGGCAATTCGAACGGCGCTGGGGTTGTTGATTGCCGGTGAAATAGTCGGTATATTTCCGGAAGGGACCAGAAGCAAAACCGGGATACTTGGGAACCCGGAACCGGGAGTAAGTTTAATTGCTGCTCGAGCAGGAGTCCCGATTGTTCCGACTGCGATAACAGGCACAAACCGAATTTTTAGCGGCGGAACCATTTTACCGCAAATTACAATCCGGTTTGGCAAACCTATTTTTGTCGAACAAGGAAAAATCGATAAAGAGTCACTGGAGCAATTAAGCCAAACCATCATGAATGAAATTAGTAATTTGTTAAAGGGGTAATATCATGGAAGAAAGCCTGTCAATGATATTGATCCAGAGAATTGCTTTTATTGCTGTAGTTGCTTACGTGTTTTCACAAACGCAGGCTTTTCGGTTTGTATTCAAAGAGCACAAAAGTTATAAAGAAAAAACAGTGCTTACGATTATTTTTTCCGCTATATCGATAGCCGGTACATATCTGGGAATCCCCATTGAAGATGCCTTTGCCAATGTGCGCGACATGGGAAGTATTGTTGCCGGTTTATTAGGCGGTCCGTTAGTGGGCACCGTTACGGGTTTAATCAGTGGGGTCCATCGTATCAGTATGGGCGGTTTTACCGCCTTGCAATGCGGTATAGCAACGATTGTTGGCGGGTTTGTGGCAGGCTATATTCACACCAGGATGAAGCCGAAAAGCCCGGATTGGATTACCGGCGTAATTACCGGCATTGGTATTATTTTATTTAGTATGCTGCTGATCCTGGCGTTTTCAAAACCATTTGAAAACGCGTTGTCATTAGTTGTACAGATCGTAGTTCCAATGTCACTGGCGAACGCTCTTGGCATTGCCGTTTTTATGATCATTGTTCAAAATGCGAAAGAGCATCAAACTCGTATTGCTGCTTTACAAACCCATCGGGCGTTACGGATCGCGAACGCTGCTTTGCCCTATTTTCGCCAAGGCGGATTAACTGCCTGGTCGGCGCAAAAAGTGGCCACAACGATTTTGATGATGACTTCTGCAGCAGCGGTAGCAATTACTGACTGCAAACAAGTCCTGGCCCATGCGGGATTAGGGAATGACCATCATTGTCCGGGGGGGCCTCTGTTGACGGCAGTTAC
Source organism: uncultured Negativicutes bacterium (assembly GCA_964446265.1). Lineage (GTDB taxonomy): Bacteria > Bacillota > Negativicutes > CTSoil-072 > CTSoil-072 > CTSoil-072. Next base: position 13,405 of record CAYUNV010000021.1, read on the forward strand.
AAAATCGTGCCTATCAACCGGTCATATGATGGTGGCCCAAAATGCTACAGAGATTGGTTGCAACCATGCAAGTTGTCCATTAAAGTCGGCAGTTATCGTACCCTTGTTTTGCCGGGATGAAATTGCCGGGACTTTGAAAATTTATTATGCGGCTGAAGATGCGATGACTTCACTGGACAATGAATTTGCCCAAGGTTTAGGGCAGCTTTTCAGCACGCAGCTAGAATTGGCAACGTTGCAGCAGAAGGCGGAATTAGCTACTGTTGCCGAGCTTAATGCTTTGCGAGCGCAAATTAATCCTCATTTTTTATTTAACGCGTTAAATACGATTGTATCTCTTTGCCGTACTGATTCGGAACAAGCCAGAAATTTGATTATTGAGTTAAGTGAATTTTTCCGCCGCAGTCTGAAATCGTCGCGTGATTTTGTTACTTTGCAGGAAGAACTCCAGCAGGTTGATTCCTATCTTACATTAGAAAAAGCTCGTTTTGGTGATCGCCTTTCTATTGTAAAAAAAATCGATGAAGCGGTCGAAGATGTTAAAATTCCTTCCTTTACACTGCAGCCGTTGGTAGAGAACGCGGTAAAACATGGACTGCTTTCCCGGACAAATGGCGGCACTATCACAATTTCCGCCAAACAAAATGGACCTATTGTTGAACTCCAAGTCGAAGATAATGGTCAAGGCATTCCGCAAGAAAATATGAAACAAATATTTGAACATGGTTTTGGTAAAGGCGCGGGTGTTGGTCTGACGAACGTGAACGAACGTCTTAAGAATATTTACGGACCGCAATATGCACTAAGAATTGACAGTACCGAAGGAAAAGGGACGATCATCTATATCTCAATACCATTGCACAGCAAGGATGGGGTGGCATGAATAACGAAAAAGCGAAAATCCGGGTACTTATTGTGGATGACGAAGTCCATGCGCGCGCTGAACTGCAATATTTATTAGAAAAAGATTCTGATGTCTGTGTTATTAACGCCTGTTGTAATTATCAGGAAGCATTGGACGCGATTCAAGCTGAAAAACCTCATTTGATTTTTATGGATATAGAAATGCCTGGCATTAATGGAATAAAGGCGGCAGAAGAAATTATGGATATGGATCGGCCGCCACTTGTGGTTTTTGCTACTGCGCATGAAGAATTTGCCTTAAAAGCATTTGAATTGGATGCTGTCGATTATTTATTAAAGCCGTTTTCTGCAAAACGGGTTGCCAAATCGATCAACCGGGTTCGTCGTATGATGGATCTGTCTTCCGTTGTGGAGTTAAAGAAAAATAAAGCAATGGATAAATTTTCCGGTCAGGTGTACACGAAAACGAAGTTAGCGATTGAACATAATGCGAAAGCAACGATTGTTGATACCAGTGATATTATTATGGCTTGTTATTGTGAGGGACAGCTTAAAATTTACACCCGGGAACAAAAATATCAATGTAATTTGACGTTGCAAGATTTGCAGGCCCGTCTGGATGAACAGTGTTTTTTTCGCAGTCATCGGGCTTACATCGTAAATATTGAAAAAGTCCGGGAAATCATTCCCTGGTTTAATGGCACTTATAATCTGATAATGGATGGGTTAACGGTTGAGGTGCCGGTCAGTAGGCAACAGGCGCCGAAATTGAAAAAAATATTTGGTTTATAATGCAGTTTGTTCTTCTATTACTGCATTTCAGCTGTTGAATTTGACATTCTGCCGGCAATTTATTGCCGGCAGTTTTAATTTGCATTATGCTATTATTGGGTACCATAGATGAATATTTTTAAGAAAGGAGGGTATGTTTTCTAGCTCATTAAATATTGAAAGGAGAAAATAAGTATGAATTCTATAATGCTTCTTATCGTTGCTGCCTGCGTGTTTGCGTTGGCATATCGCTATTATTCCGCGTTTATTGCTACTAAAATTATGATGCTGAACGACCAAAACCAAACTCCTGCATACCGTTGCAACGACGGAAAAGAGTTTGTGCCGATGAATAAATGGGTGTTGTTTGGTCATCATTTTGCTGCCATTGCTGGTGCTGGTCCTTTGGTTGGCCCGGTTTTGGCTGCTCAATGGGGTTGGGGCCCTGGCTTTATGTGGCTGTTGTTGGGTTCCGTATTTGCTGGCGCTGTTCATGATTTTATTATTTTATTTGCTTCTGTCCGGCACAATGGCCAGTCGCTGGCCGTTATTGCCCGTCGGGAGGTTGGTCCTATCGCAGGGGTGACAACGTCACTTGCGATTTTGTTTATTATAATTCTTGCTATGGCAGGTTTGGCTATTGTTATTATCAATGCTTTGTTTAAGAATCCTTGGGGTGTCTTCACGTTAGGCTTGACCATCCCAATTGCTATTGTAGTTGGCCTTTGGATGTTTAAAATTTCCCCAGGGGCCATTCGGTCCGGTTCCATTGCCGGCTTCCTGATGGTTTTGGCTGCTGTAATGTTTGGTCACTGGCTAAGCCCTGGACAGCCATGGGAAGGGATTGCTCCCTACTTTAGTTTCACCCAAAAACAATTGGCAGTGATTCTGCCTACCTATGGTTTCTTTGCGGCAACACTTCCGGTATGGCTTTTGCTGGCGCCGCGCGACTATCTCAGCTCTTACATGAAGATTGGTACCATCGGTTTGCTGGCTTTTGGTATTTTGGTTGTGCAGCCGGCCATTCAATTCCCGATGACTACCCGCTTTATCAGCGGCGGCGGTCCGATCATTCCTGGTCCGCTATGGCCATATGTATTTATTACAATCGCCTGCGGCGCTATTTCCGGTTTCCACTCACTGATTAGTTCCGGAACAACGCCTAAGATGTTGGAAAAAGAATCGGAAGCTCGCTTCATAGGCTACGGCGCTATGATTACGGAAGGATTTGTCGGTATCATGGCCTTAATCGCAGCCGTAGTTCTTGTGCCTGGCGATTACTTCATTATTAATACATCCGCTGCTAAATGGGCTACCATTTCTCAATTTTTCCCGACCAAAGAAATCGCTCAATTATCAACTCTGGTTGGAATGGATGTTGCGCATCGTCCTGGTGGCGCTGTTTCCCTTGCAGTCGGTATGGCGCATGTTTTCTCCAGTATCGGCGGAATGAAACACCTGATGAGTTATTGGTACCAATTCGCGATCATGTTTGAAGCGTTGTTCATCCTAACTACAATTGATGCCGGAACACGGGTTGGTCGTTACATTCTGCAAGATGTTCTTGGCACCTATATCTATTCTCCGTTAAAACAAACAAGCTGGATGCCTGGTTCTATATTCACTAGCTTGGTTGTATCGTTCAGTTGGGGTTACCTTGTATACAGTGGCGATATTGCCAGCATATGGCCGATGTTCGGCGTTGCGAATCAACTCCTGGCAACGATTGCTCTAGCACTGGGAACCACGATTATCTTGAAGATTGCTCCGGTTAAAAGCTATGCATGGGTAACGTTAGCTCCTTGTGCCTTCGTTGCCATTACGACCCTTGCGGCTGGTTCTATGAATACCAGCATGTACTTCAAAATGGGAACCACACTGGGAACTATCAATGGTTCAGCCAGCGTTATCTTGATCATTTTGACAATTATCATCCTGGCGAATTGCATCAAGCAATGGATGCAATTATGGCAGACGGAAAAACCGGTTGGTATGAATACCGAGATCAAAAACTTCTGTGACTACGGTAAAACTCAACCAACGATAACTCCTTGATCCATACTCTAACAGTCTAGAATGAAATGAAGTTTATTCCATGAAAGGACACAGAAAGGTATTAAAGCCTTTCTGTGTCCTTTTTATCGTTATTCTGCTATAATAGTACGGGGTAAGGCCGTTATTCAATTTCCCGGAGGTAATCATGAAAATTATTTTAGCGGAGTCCTGCGGTTTTTGTTATGGAGTCAAGCGGGCAGTGAATATGGCTCTGGAGTGCGCAACTACTAACGAACCGGCATGGACATTGGGACCAATTATTCATAATCCGCAAATGGTAGCAAAACTGAACTCCATGGGTGTCGGTAAGGTAAATAAACTAGCTGAAATTGAACAAGGAACGGTGATTATACGATCTCACGGTGTTGGACCGGCTATTTACGCGGAAGCGGAGCAACGCGGCCTAAATATTGTGGATGCGACTTGTCCGCATGTGAAAAAGGCTCAAATGGCAGCACAAGAATTGGCTAAAGACGGTTATACAGTAGTGATTATTGGAGAGCCCCATCACCCGGAAGTGCAAAGTATTGTAGCTTGGGCCGGTGCTGGTGTTATTGTTTTGGAAACAGCGGCAGAGGCTGAGAAGTTGGCTTTTATCCCTCGTATTGGCGTTGTTGCGCAAACAACTTTTTCCGGTGAGTTGTTTGCTGTGATCGTAGAAATATTAAAACGAAAAAGTACAGACATTAAAGTTTGCCGTACTATTTGTTCCGCAACCGATCAAAGACAGCAGGCGGCATTAACTGTTGCCGGGAAAGTCCAGGCCATGCTCGTCATTGGCGGAAAAAACAGTGCGAATACGATGCACTTAGCGGATCTTTGCCGCAGCATTTGTGAACGGGTTTATCATATTGAAACAGCTAAAGAATTGGAAGGTCGATGGTTTTCTAATATTGAAACCGTAGGGATTACCGCAGGAGCATCAACTCCTGATTGGGTTATAGAGGAGGTTATACAAAAAATGCAGGAAGAAGAAATGGTGCAATCGCAAGAACATGATTTTGTGAAATTGGAAACCGGAAGTATTGTAAAAGGGAAAATCGTTGGAGTTCGTAAGGACGAAGTTTTTGTCGATGTTGGTTACAAAGCGGAAGGTGTTATTCCGTTGCAGGAATTAGCCTATCCGGTTCCGGAAAATGCTGCCGAGGTTGTCAGTGAAGGGCAAATAATTGATGTGTATGTTATGGATGCCGATGCCGGAGAAAATGGGATCCAGCTGTCAAAGGTAAAAGCGGATTCTGCTCTTGCCTGGGACAAATTACAGCAGGCCTATGAAAATAAACAGGCAGTAGATGTTCTTGTTGTGGAACCGGTAAAAGGCGGACTTTCTGTTGCCGTTTATGGGATACGGGGTTTTGTTCCTGCTTCGCAAGCCGATAATAAATATGTCGAAGATTTAACCATCTTTGTGGGCAAAAATTATCCGATGATTCCCATTGAAATAGATAGTGAACGCAAAAAATGTGTTTTATCCCGTAGAGTTTTACTGGAAGAAGAACAGCGCGTTCGTGAAGAAAAGATTTTTGCTGCGCTTGAAGTTGGACAAGTTATTCAAGGAACCGTCCGCCGCATCGTGCCTTTTGGTGCATTTGTTGACATCGGCGGAGTAGATGGATTACTTCACGTATCGGATATGTCATGGCATCGGGTTAACTCGCCGGAAGAAGTTGTTAGTGAAGGCGATAATGTTGAAGTTATGATACAAAAAATTGATACAGAAAGTAAGAGGATCTCGCTAAGTTTAAAACAATTGCAGCAAGATCCTTGGTTCGCCCAAGTAGAAAAATTATCAGAAGGACAAATCGTAAAAGGGACGGTTACAAAAACTTCGAAATTTGGCGCTTTTGTAAAAATAGAACCGGGAATCGAAGGCTTGGTTCACATTTCGGAAATGTCTGATCATCGGATCACAAATGCAGATGAGGTTGTAAAACCTGGACAGGAAGTTTCCGTTAAAATTCTCAACGTTGACCGTAAAGCCAAGAGGATTGGGTTAAGCATGATCCAAGCGCAACAAGATGCAGAACGCAATGAATATAAACAATATTTAGAGAGTGCCGAGACACCTTCCGGTGTTACAATTGGCGATAAGTTAGGGCATCTCTTTAAACGGGAAAAATAAGGAGTTGATGTGGTGCGGCAGTCACGCAAATTAGATCATCTTAAATTTGCTATGCAATTAGACGATGGGCCATCCGCCAATGTTTTTGAAGATATGGTTGTGATTCCTAATTGCCTGCCAAACTTACGGTGCGGAGATATTGACCTGGCCACAATAGTTGCTGGGCTTCCCCTGCAACTGCCTGTCCTGGTCAATGCAATTACAGGCGGTGCTGCTGATGTCACAGATGTGAATGCTCGTTTGGCGGAATTTTGCCGTCTGACAGGTTGTGCCATGGCAGTTGGCTCACAATATGCGGCTCTGGAAGATTTGACGGTAAGGGAATCGTATCAAATCATTCGTAAAATAAACCCGGACGGGGTTGTTTTTGCGAACCTGGGGGCGCATATTTCTCCGGATCAAGCGAAGAGGGCGGTTGATATGATTGGCGCTTGTGCATTACAGATCCATCTTAATGTTGCGCAGGAATTAATCATGGCTGAGGGCGATCGCGACTTCACAGGGTATTTAAATAATATTGAGCAAATTGCCGCTCATGTTGATGTACCGGTGATTGTTAAAGAAGTTGGCTGTGGAATGGCCAGAGAACAAATTGCTATCCTATCACAAACGGGAGTTCGAGGGATTGATATTGCCGGATCAGGCGGGACCAATTTTTTGGCGATTGAGGCGGCCAGAAGCGGGATTTCGCTGGAGGCAGACGCGTTGAAATGGGGAATTCCTACTGCAATCAGTGCCATTGAAGCTGCATCTATTCTTCCGGATACGGTTGATCTAATCGTATCCGGTGGCGTTAGGTCGCCACTTGATGTTATTAAAGCATTGTGTTTAGGCGGAAAGGCAGTTGGAATAGCAGGTCCTATTGTACGTTCCTTGGAAGAAAAGGGTGTGGACCCGACGGTTGCATGGTTTGAACGATTTATTACGGATCTAAAACGGTATATGTTACTGGTTGGAGCCGAAAATATTCCATCACTGCAAAAGACACCGGTTGTAATTACCGGTTATGCACAACAATGGTGTTTAGCTAGAGCAATTGATATAACAAGGTATGCTGTCAGAAAGCATGGTTAAGGCCATGCTTTTTTGGCCCACAAGATATGTCTTCTGCCCGTGTTGCAGGAAAAAAACAACGATGAACGGAATACTAGTAATGGGGGTGACGAGAAATGCAATATAAAGGAATCATCACCGGTACTGTACCAAATAGTATTGCACAGGAAGTCGGTTTGACTTGTGGTGACAAATTATTGGCAGTGAATGATCAACCGATTAGTGATTTGATTGATTTAAGCTTTGCATTAGCAGAAGAAAATGTAACTTTATTGATCGAGAAGGCTGATGGTGAGCAAGAATTAATTGAAATTGAAAAAGAGTATGATGAAGATTTAGGCATCGAATTTGAGAGTGCAGTTTTTGATGGGATAACCTGTTGTGCGAATAACTGCGTTTTTTGTTTTGTTGATCAAATGCCGCCTGGTATGAGAGAAAGTTTGTATGTAAAAGATGACGATTATCGGCTTTCGTTTTTATACGGTAATTTTGTAACTCTGACCAATATTAATCATGAAGATTTGGCGAGAATTAATCGATTACACCTTTCACCGTTATATATCTCTGTTCATACAACGGATGGGGCTTTGCGCGAAAAAATGTTGAATAATCCACAAGCCGGCAATATTTTAAATCAACTGAACATTTTGGCGGAAAACGGGATTGAGATGCATACGCAAGTGGTGTTATGTCCCGGCTGGAATGATGGCGAAGCTCTTGAAAAAACATTTCATGATTTGTACGCGTTATATCCGCAAGTTTTATCAATGGCGATTGTCCCGGTCGGGCTTACAAAATATCGTTCCCAGTGCCCTAGCTTGTATGGATTTTCTCCGGAAGAAGCTGCTCGTGTAATTCAAACGGTTCAAGGCTGGCAAGAGTTATGCCGGCGGGAAACCGGGCAGACTTTTGTTTATTTGGCCGACGAATTTTATGTAGCGGCAGATCTGCCGATCCCAGAATATGATTTTTATGATGGTTTTCCACAATTGGAAAACGGGATTGGTATTGTGCGTGATTTTTTAACAGAATGGGAAGAGACACAATTTTCGCCGGACAATATTGCAACGGAAGAATGGCTTGATGTTGTTTGTGGTGTATCCGCTGCCAAGGTTTTAGAGCCGCTGTTAAACGCAATTTTGGTTCCGGGGCGGCATATCCGTTTGGTACCGGTGGAAAACCAGTTTTTTGGCTTGGGTGTTACTGTAACCGGGCTGCTTACTGGAAAGGATATTTGTGATGTTCTGCGAAATTTGGCCGGTCAGCGGACCGGAATTATACTACCGGGGGTGGCCTTGCGCAAGGGTGAAAATGTTTTCTTGGATAATGTGACCGCGGATGAGATAGGCGATGAATTGGGCGTGCCGGTAAAAATCGCTTATTCTGCCAAAGATTTAAAGCAGCTTCTGTACAATTGGCATACTGCTTGAACAAGCGGTCGAAACTGCATTTTTTCCAGAAAATATGATATACTAACACTGGGTAAATTACTAAATAAAGCCGACGGCATAATGAATAGAAACATAAACTATGTCGTGGGATGGAAATTATGGGTGTGCTGGTAATTCCGGCAAAAGGAAAGATTGAGGGTGAAAAAATGAGCAAACCGATTGTGGCGATTGTTGGCCGGCCTAATGTTGGCAAATCGACACTTTTTAATCGTATAGCCAATAAGCAGATGTCGATTGTCGATGATCTCGCCGGTGTTACACGTGACCGTATTTATTTGGATGCTGAATGGTTGGGTCATGAGTTTACGATGATTGATACAGGCGGCATTGATTTGGACACGGGTGATCATATTATGAAATCCGTTCGCCGGCAGGCTGAGCTTGCGATTGAAGAGGCGGATGTGGTTTTATTTGTAGTTGACGGAAAAACAGGGCCAACGTCGATGGATGAAGATGTTGCGGCTATTTTACGGCAGTCAAAAAAGCCAATTATCCTTGTTGTAAATAAAGTCGATTCGGCGCAAACTGAACATCAAATTTATGACTTTTATAGTTTGGCCTGTGGTGATCCCATTCCTGTTTCTGCGGCAAATCTTTTCAATCTCGGAGATTTATTGGATGAGATTATCAAACGTTTGCCGGGCGAGGCGCCTGAAGAAGAAGATTCCGATATTATTAAGGTTGCAGTTATCGGCCGGCCGAATGTAGGCAAGTCGTCATTGGTAAATGCCTTACTTGGTGTCGAACGGGTCATTGTCAGTGATGTGCCAGGAACAACGAGAGATGCGATTGATACCCATTTTTCTGCCAATGGCATTGATTTTTTATTAATTGATACCGCAGGAATGCGACGCAGGGCTAAAATCGAATTGCCAGTGGAAAAATATAGTATTATTCGGTCTTTGCGGGCAATTGACCGGGCTGATGTAGTGTTGATGGTGATCGATGCTGTCGACGGAGTTACCGAACAAGATAAGAAAATTGCCGGTTATGCGCATGAAGCAGGACGCGGTGTAATTCTTGTTGTGAATAAATGGGACTTGGTGGAGAAAGATAGTAAAACGACATTGCGGTTCACGGAGAATATCCGTGGCGAACTTGCATTTATGCAGTATGCGCCAATTGCATTTGTATCCGCATTAACGAAACAGCGGGTCCATCGCATTACGGAGTTATTGAAATATGTGGCTGACCAGCACTCCATGCGGGTTGGTACGAGCGTTTTAAACCAAGTCATTGAAGATGCGGTAGCCATTAACCCGCCACCGGCTGAACGGGGCAAACGGCTGAAAATATTCTACACGACGCAAGCCCAGGTACGTCCGCCAACCTTTGTGTTTTTTGTAAATGAAGCAGAAATTATGCACTTTTCTTATTTGCGGTATTTGGAAAACAAGTTGCGCGAGGCTTTTGGATTTGAGGGGACACCACTCAAATTGGTTGTGCGGGGACGTAGAGATGAAGAAAGCTGACGCCTGAGGTGAGCAGATAATGAACAGTTATTTGATTACAATCTTAGCCAGTTACTTG
>CAYUNV010000021.1:23260-23906 GCA_964446265.1 uncultured Negativicutes bacterium
TTGGATCCATACCTAGCGGACTACTGATTGGCAAATGGCTTCGTGGTGTTGATATCCGTCAACTCGGCAGTAAAAATATTGGCGCTACGAATGCCTTTCGTATTTTAGGCCCATGGCCTGCGTTTTGGGTCTTCTTTTTGGATGCGTTAAAAGGAATGGCCGGTGTTTATTTGGGGCAGATCTTGATTGGCGAGACGTTGGGATTGTTGGCAGGAGGGATTGCTGCCATTGCTGGACACAATTGGTCATTGTTTCTTGCTTTTAAAGGCGGCCGTGGTGTTGCGACAGGGTTAGGCGTTATTCTTATTTTAGCGCCCAAAGTAACTTTAATCGTTTTTCTTGTTTGGGTCGCCATTGTTTATTTCACTCGCTATGTTTCTCTTGGTTCTATTATTGCGGCTGTTTTAACGCCGATTTGTATGTGGTTTTTTGACGTAAAAACGGAAATTCTTATTTTTGGTATTTTTGCCGCGGCGTTTGTAATTGTCAAACATCGTCCTAATATTGAACGTCTTCTTCGGGGGGAAGAGTTGAAAGTAAAACCTCCGGACGGCAAGGGACGCTGTTTTTAGGAGGAAGTGATTACCAATGAAGATTGCTGTGCTTGGTTCCGGCAGTTGGGGAACCGCTATGGCCGGTATGTTTG
>CAYUNV010000022.1:0-7452 GCA_964446265.1 uncultured Negativicutes bacterium
ACTCTCAAGGCCATCGCTGAAGCAGAAGCTTATCCAGGTCCATCATTAATTATTGCGTATGCTCCCTGTGTAAATCATGGAATTAAGGGTGGTATGCGGCAAAGTCAGAACCAAGCCAAGCGGGCAGTAGAAGCAGGATACTGGGCCTTGTACCGGTATAATCCGCAACTAAAAGAAGCAGGGCAAAACCCATTTGCACTTGATTCTAAAGAACCAACTGCAAGTTTTCAGGAATTCATCAGGAGTGAAGTGCGGTATTCTTCCTTAGCACGGCAATTTCCTGAAACAGCGGAAGATTTTTTTGTCAAAGCTGAACGTGATGCGCACGAAAGGTTGGCCGTGTATAAGAAATTAGCTCACTAAAAAAAGGGGAGATCGCAATATGATGACAGGTGAACAATACGAAGAGAGTTTGCGTAAGATGAATTTTAAAGTATATGTACAAGGGGAATTAGTAAAAAATCCAGTAGATCATCCAATCATTCGGCCATCCATGAATTCGGTAAAAATGACGTATGAATTGGCAAATGATCCGGAATATGAAGATTTGATGACTGCGAAATCGCATCTAACAGGTAAAAAAATAAATCGCTTTTGCAATCTACATCAAAGTTGTGATGATTTGGTAAAAAAAGTAAATATGCAACGATTATTGGGGCAGAAAACTGCAGCTTGTTTTCAACGATGTGTAGGGATGGACGCGATTAACGCGGTGGATAGTACTACTTTTGAAATGGACAAAAAGTTAGGGACTAATTACCACGAGCGCTTTACTCAATTTTTGTTAAAAATGCAAGAACAAGACTGGACTGTTGACGGTGCTATGACAGACCCGAAGGGGAATCGTAGTTTGCCGCCAAGTAAACAAACTGATCCTGACATGTTTGTTCATGTGGTAGAGAAAAGGGCAGAAGGAATTGTTGTTCGGGGAGCCAAAGCTCACCAAACCGGTGCGATAAATTCTCACATGATTTTAGTTATGCCAACTATTGCCATGGGACCGGATGATGTCGATTATGCTGTTTCTTTCGCTTTACCTGCTGATGCTGAAGGGGTTTTCTACGTATATGGTCGTCAATCTTGCGATACCCGTAAATTAGAAAACAATACATTAGATGTGGGCAACAAACAATTTGGCGGTCATGAGGCGCTTATTGTTTTTGATGACGTCTTTATTCCATGGCAAGACGTATTTATGTGTGGCGAGACAGAATTCGCTGGGATGTTGGTAGAAAGATTTGCTGGCTATCATCGGCAAAGTTACGGTGGATGCAAAGTCGGAGTAGGCGATGTACTTATTGGCGCAACGGCATTGGCGGCGGAATACAATGGCGTTGCCAAAGCAACCCATATTAAAGATAAGCTCATCGAAATGATTCATCTTAATGAAACATTGTATTCTTGCGGTATCGCTTGTTCTGCTGCAGGGCATAAAACCGATTCAGGGACTTTCCTTATCGATTTGCTGTTGGCAAATGTTTGCAAACAGAACGTAACTCGTTTCCCATATGAAATAGCTCGACTAGCAGAAGATATTGCTGGCGGTCTTATGGTGACCATGCCTTCTGAACATGATTTAAGGCATCCGGAAATTGGAAAAGTTATAGAGAAGTATTTTAAAGGTGACTGTAATGTACCTACAATAGATCGACTACGTATTCTCCGGTTAATTGAGAACCTCACTTTGGGAACTGCTGCCGTAGGTTATCGCACAGAATCAATGCATGGTGCCGGTTCGCCTCAAGCTCAGCGCGTCATGATCGCTCGCCAGGGAAATTTAGAAAACAAAAAAGAACTTGCAAAAGCGATTGTCGGGATTGGTGCAAAGTAATTTATAAATGTAAACAATGGGTAATTTTACAATAGTGGTATTCAGATATTCATGGAAGGATAAACTGCCGGAAAATGTAAGTAAATGTGCAGGCTTACAGAGCGCCATGTGAATCGTGAACTAAAAGAAATATTTTCGACAGTTCGGAAAAATAAAGATCTTTTGTTCGGGTATTTTAATATCGAAACTGGGCAATAAAAATTTTAGTATCAGATGGAGATGAGAATAAGAATGGAAATTTTGTGATGAATGGTGGTGATGAATGAAAGACCAAGGGCTAAATTTCTTGCTTCACTAGGATGTATTTGAAAAATAAAATAGGAACATACCCGAACAGGTATTGGGGTCAATAATAATAAAAATTGTCTGGGCGTCACTTGAAAAGCAACACTGGAAAATCAAAGTTTGAGGGGGATAAAAATGAGTATTAAACAAGTTTCTGAAAAAATACCGCAGCAGCGTTGGCTGCGAATCATACCTCCGGCTATTCTTGTGTATATTTTTTCTTTCATGGATCGGACAAATCTTGGTATTGCAGTAGCCGGTGGAATGAGCGAGTCAATTGGCATGACCGCTTCCATGGCAGGTCTGGCGTCAGGAGTATTTTTCTTTGGATACCTGCTTTTGCAGATCCCCGCCGGGCATTTGGCTGAACGGGGCAGTGCCAAGAAGTTTATTGCCATTACCATTGCAATATGGGGCGGGTTGTCGATTGCGACCGGTTTTGTAACGGAAACTTGGCAGCTAATGGTTCTGCGTTTTCTTCTTGGCGTATCGGAGGGCGGCGTTTGGCCGGCAATGCTTGTAATGCTTGCCCATTGGTTCCCGCCTGAGGAAAGAGCTAGAGCGAATGCATTTTTCATCATGAATTTGGCGATTGCTTGTGTTATTACCGGGCCGTTATCCGGTTGGATTATCAGTCAATGGGGCTGGAGATATGTTTTCTTTGTCGAAGGACTATTATCGATTGCTTTGATATTTGTATGGTGGCCGATGATTGCAGATCGTCCGGAGAATGCAAAATGGATATCCCCCGCTGAACGGGATTATTTAGTCAAGCGAATGAAGGAAGAACATGATGCATTTAAAGGAGAGCGAGGTCCGGTCTCTTATAAAGAAATTTTAAGCGATATTAATTTATGGAAACTCAGTTATGTCTATTTTGGTTATCAAGTCGGTATTTATGGCTTTATCATGTGGCTGCCGACCATTCTTAAAACATTAACAAAAGCAGGAATAGCACAAGTCGGTTATTTATCCGCTCTGCCTTATCTCATTGCGATACCCGGGATGTATTTTTTTGCCGCTTGGTCGGATCGCAGCGGAAACAGAAAGCCTTATGTAGCTTTTCCGGCAGTAGGTATGGCTGCTTGTCTTGTATTATCGGTCGTGTTCAAAGAACAACTGTGGGTATCTTATGCCTTCCTTTGTGCTCTCGGATTTTTCTGGCAAGCCTACAATGGTCCATTCTGGACGCTTCCCCCGATGTTGTTTCCGCCTGAAGTTGCCGGTGGGGCTCGCGGCATTATCAATGCTCTTGGCAATATGGGCGGTTTAGTGGGGCCGTTTGTTGTTGGCTGGATCGTTACAACGTGGGGCAATATGGACTGGGGAATTTATGTCCTTGCATTTGTTTGGGTAACAGCATCTATCGTTACTTATACGCTGCCAACGCGCTCGAAGGCTAGTTTGCAAGGATCGAATGTTGCCCAAGCCTCAAAGCGTTAATAATGAAACCGATATTTAATCATTGTGGAATCGATTGCGCAAATCGGATTGATCCTGTCTTGTAACATTCGCGTATTGTTAATAACGAGATATTGCTTTTAAATCATTGAGTAAGAATAGAAGTGTAATAGGAAAATTATTTAATTGTCAAATGGTGCAGGTCGTACAGACTGCACCATTTGACTGAATATACGAAGGTGTAACCATTGATTTAGCATGATTAAAAATTGCAAATTTGGAAGAAGGTTATATCGTGGCAAATAGTATTCAAATTAGAACGGTTACAGATGCTATCGTGCTCCAGGAAGTATTTCGGCAAGCCCAGGAAAAGAAAACTCCGGTGTCGCTGTACCGCAAGGCGCAGCTGGGCGGGATCGCCCTGGATTTTAGCGACTGGAAAGAGATCGAGGTTTTCGACATCGACAATTTGATGGTCATTGTACCGCCCGGAACGCTGCTCAAAGAACTCAACGCAGTCGCCGTCGCCAAAGGGCTGCGCTTCATTCCGGCCGATACGCCGGCCTATGAGAACCTGACCATAGGGGAATGGGCCTACCGGGGTTGCCCTAATCCGTCGGTCTGGAAATATGGGGCCGGAAAGCACTTCCTGCTCGGCGGCAACTATGTACTGCCGAACGGCGATATTACGCCGGTAGGGGGCAAATGCATCAAAAACGTAACCGGATATGACTTTACCCGCTTTTTGACCGGCGCTTATGCGGATTTGGCCGTAGGAGTCCGGTACATCATTAAACTCATGCCGCAGCCGGCTTACCGCAAACGGTATGACGTTACCGTTCCCACGTTGGCGAAAGCGATTGAACTCATTCATTATCTGCACAGCCGGTCGGTCCCGCCGGCATGGTTCTTCTGGGCGGATGAAGCTGCCGGCAGCAAGCTGTTCGGGCAAGCGCAAACGGGCCAGAGAATACTTTTCGAACTGGACGGAAACGAAGCGGAAGTTTTGGACTACGCCAAAGAAGTTGACGCGTATCTGGCCGCAGTCAACAGTCAGGCAGCGGCAGAACCGGCAACGATCCCGGCGCTTTCCGGATTGGAAGAAAACACCGACGGATTTTGGCTGCTGGATGAATTAAAGGTGCCGTATACGGCCATGGAAAGCTTTGCGGCAAAATTAGCCAAACTGTTAGGGGAAAAAGGAGTTCAGGGCGGATTGTTCGGACAATTGGCGGACGGAAAAATCCACCTCTGTCTGAACCAAAAAGCCGAACTCAGTAAAGACCTGATTACCGCTCTGCAGGCGGAAGCCTATGCGCTGGGCGGAGCCGCCAGCGGCAAATACGACCGGCTGTACGAGCGGAAGGCCAACAGTCCGCTGGCAGCGCTGGAGACCGCATTCAAGCAACGCATCGATCCCCAGCAGATCTTTAACCAGGGGGTGGCCGCTCAATGAACAACATGGAAGAGATCAGACACTTAGAAAAAGAAATCGTCAAATGCGCGCGCTGCGGCGGCTGCCGCTCGGTTTGTCCCGTTACCATTGCTGAGCACCGGGAAAATGCCACGGCCCGCAGTAAAGTGCGCATGATCGAAGCCGTATTGGCAGGCGAAGTGGAAATGACCCCAGCGGTACAATCCCGGTTTGAAAAATGCTTGCTGTGCAAAGCCTGCAAAACCAACTGCGGATCCAGCGTCGCTACCGATGAACTGATCATGGAAGCGCGTGCGAAACTAGTCAAACGCAACGGACTCAATCCGTTCAAAAAAATCGCTTTTACGGCGCAGCGCTACAGGAAACTGTTCGATTTGGGACTGAAAATGGGAGGAGCCTTCCAGGGCCTGATCTTTAAATCCTTGCCGGATGGAAGCGGCAAAGTAGCCCGCATTCCGCTGCCGGCAGCCGGTCTTAACATGCGGCGGGTCGTACCGAACCTGACAAGCAATCCGCTGCGCTCCCAGAAACCGTATCAGTCGAAAGCGCAAACCCCGCAGAGCAAAGGCAAGGTCGTCTTCTTCACCGGGTGCACGCTCAACTACATGTACCCGGAAGCCGGCGAAGCCGTTATCCATATTCTGACCCGCAACGGATATGATGTTCTTTTGCCGGATGATCAGTGCTGCTGCGGAACCCCGGCCTTTACATCCGGTGATGTGGAAACCGGCCGGATCCTGGCGGAACAAAACATCAAAGCCATCAATGCGCAGGAGTATGATCACGTCATTACGGCGTGCTCCACCTGCGGTACGGCGTTGAAAGAAGAATACAAGGCGTTGCTTAAAGAATCCCCGCTGGCGGGCGAATGGGAAAAACTATCCGATAAAGTCATCGATATCTCTGATTTCGTGGTCAAATACTGCGACCTGACCAAATTCGGGAATCTGCCGCTGAAAATCACGTACCATGACGCCTGCCACCTTGTGCGCGGCATGGGTGTTGCGGCGCAGCCGCGGCAAATCTTCAAAGCCATTCCTGGACTGGAATTTACCGAAATGAAGGATGCGGACCGCTGCTGCGGATGCGGCGGAACGTTCAGCGCCGTGTACTACGAATTATCCCGCAAGATCAACGACGCAAAAGTCGACAATATCGAAGCCACTGGCATGGACTATGCCGTAGCCGGTTGTTCGGCCTGCCGGATGCATATTACGGACGGTCTGAATCAAAGAAACAGCCGGGTCAAATTTTTGCACACCGCGGAAATCATCGAAAAAGCGTATGAAGCCGGCCGGAAGGAGAGGAAAGTTTAATGAACAGAAGCATTCTCAATGAACTTCGGAGCATAGTGGGGAAAAACTATGTCATGAGTGAAAAAGAAGACCTGATCATTTACTCCAATGACGCCACCATGTTCGATCACTGCCCGGACGCAGTCGTACAGCCCGCCAGCCGCGATGAAGTGGTAGCGGTTGTAAAATTGGCGGCAAAAAATAACATTCCCGTTACCGGGAGGGGCGCGGCAACTTGTCTTTCGGGCGGACCGATTCCGCTTAAGGGCGGAATTGTTGTGGATATGTCGCGCATGAACCGTATCATGAAAGTGGATGCGGTGAATAAAATTGCGGTTGTGGAACCGGGTGTTATCAACTACGAGCTCGCTGTGCAAGTGGGCAAAAAGGGATTATTCTATCCGCCCGATCCATCGAGTTGGAAGGAATCTACCATGGGTGGAAACGTGGCTGAGTGCGCGGGCGGCCCTCATGGCGTCAAATACGGGATCACCCGCAACTTTGTATTAGGGCTGGAAGTTGTATTGCCGGACGGCAGCGTGGTAGAAACCGGCAATGCAGTAGACGGTGAGATGTGCGGACCGGACTGGACCATGCTGATTACCGGTTCGGAAGGAACACTGGGATTGATTACGGCCATTACAATCCGTCTTGTGGTTCCTCCCGTGACCAAGAAAACCATGGTGGCCATCTATAAACGGTTGGAAGATGCGGCGAAAACAGTCAGCGTCACCATGGCGGATGGAATTATCCCAACCACTCTGGAGATCATGAATGATCAAACCATTGCGGCCGTGGAAAATTATTTAAAAATTGGTCTGCCGGTTAATGCAGGCGGGCTTCTATTGGTCGAAGTCGATGGTATGCCGTCGACAGTGGAGGAAAACGCGAAACGGGTCAGCGGCATTTGCAAAGAATGCGGAGCCATGGAAGTAAAGATTGCCCAGACTGCAGAAGAAGTAGAGGATTTATGGAGAGCCCGCCGAAGTGTCGGTGCAGCATTTGGACAAGTTGCGCCCAGCAAATATTCGGAGGATTCGACTGTGCCGCGAAGTCGTGTGCCGGAGTTGATAAAACGGATACTGAGAATACAGGATGAATATGATTTGCCGGTCTTCATCTGCGGCCACGCTGGGGATGGGAACATGCACCCAACGATATTGTTTGATAAGCGCGACAAGGATGCTGCAGCTCGCGCGGAAAAA
>CAYUNV010000022.1:7462-16623 GCA_964446265.1 uncultured Negativicutes bacterium
TGTGACACTGGAATTAGAAGGAACTTTGAGCGGGGAGCATGGGATCGGGTTTGCCAAGGCCCCCTTCTTGAAACGGGAAGCAGGAGAAGTTGGTTATAGGCTTGGACAAGATATTAAGCGGATCATGGATCCGGCAGGGATCATGAATCCTGGCAAGATGTTTTTTTACGAAGGCAAATTGCACTGATGCACAAATTATGATACAAAAAGTAGAGGTATTGCAACGTTACGTGCAAAAAAAGAGTGCCATTATTATTGCAAAATCGCTTGAAATCCAGTAAAATCAAAGGGTGTTAACCTCATGTTATGTGCAAACACACATTTAGGTATCAGTTTTATGTTTTTAAGAAGGTGTTAGAGTGCAAACAGAAGTTATTTATGGGTTACTCTTGACGTTCGATTCGAAAGCCAATTCGTGGCAATTATCGATAGACGAATTGCCGCCGACCCCGTTCCAATGTAAAACGGATTCTTTTATTGCGTCCAATTGGCCCGAATTTGCTTATCGGGTATCGAGTACGCGCGAAAAACTGGAAGAAAACAAGAGAAAGCTGTACGAATTTGCCAAGCAACAGATTTTGCAACAAAAAGAAAAATTACTGCAGCCGGTCATTACCAGTGAAGCAGCGATTAACTGTATGGACTACAATATGTTAATCAAGATAAAATAATAGACAAAGATGAACGGTAGAAATATCGTTCATCTTTTGTTTTGTAGCAAGTTTGTTGCTAATTGTTCAAAGATGTAATTTTCATGGTACACTTTTGAACAAAATAGTGAATACAAGTGAAACAAAATCAAGGGGATCAGCAATTGAAACCGGCTGATCCCCTTGATTTCGTTACGCTGAAGATAATTGGCATATAAATTGCAAATAATAAAATTAAAATTTAGAAAATAGCATATTAAATTGGCTTCCAATTTATTGTTATCCCACAGGGAGGCAATAAGCGTTACGGTATAGTGAGCAATTGCTATGCCCGCCATTGTGCAAAGGGAGGGGAACTAAAATTCATTTTTAGGGCCTCTTTTTTGCTTGGCAAAATAAGATTGATTAGGAGGGATTTTGGTGAACAAGTTCATTCGTGTCGACATGACAGCAAAACAGGTATCCATTTTGGAAACTCCGGAAAAGTATCTGGGGTTGGCTGGTAGGGCTCTTACGTCTAATTTTATTGCGGATGAAGTGAAGCCGACCTGTCATCCGCTGGGCAAAAACAACAAGCTGATTTTTGCTCCGGGTTTGTTAGGTGGAACGACGGCAGTTCAATCAGGAAGACTTTCGGTCGGAGGCAAAAGCCCGCTTACCGGCACTATCAAGGAAAGCAACACAGGAGGAACTTTCGCACAAAAAATGGCTAAGATGGGCCTAAAAGCGTTAGTGCTTGAAGGCATGCCTGAAGGCGATCAATTTTATATTATTAAAGTGACAATGAACGACGTTACCATCGAAGAAGCGCCGGCTGAAATTCTTGGCGGATGCGGGAATTACCAGGCGATTCAAGTGTTGAACGCGAAATATGGTCCGAAAGTTGGTATTGCGTTAGCTGGACCCGCAGGCGAATATCGGTTGCCTACGGCGAATATTTCGTTCAAAGATCCGGAAAGCAATATCCGTAGTGCCGGACGGGGCGGTTTGGGTGCGGTTTTGGGATCGAAAAAAATAAAAGCGATCGTTATTGATGACACGGGTGCTCCCACGAGTGTTCCCATTGCAAAACCGGAAGAATTTAAAGCGGCGGCAAAAACTTTTGCTCAAGCTTTGATGAAACATCCTGTTACCGGCCAAGGTCTTGCGGCGTATGGCACAGACGTATTGGTTAATATCGTCAACGAAGCGGGCGGTCTGCCGGCGAAAAACTTTACTTCCGGCCGTATAGATTGGAATGACAAGTTTAGCGGCGAAACGATGAATGCAACGATTACCGAACGGGGCGGCGAGGGAAAAGTTTCCCACGGTTGCCACGCCGGCTGTATTATGCGCTGTTCCCAGTGGTATCCCGATATCCATGGGCAGTATATTACGAGCGGCTTCGAATACGAAACAGTATGGGCTCTCGGTGCGGATGCAGGAATTCAAGATTTAGATGATATCGCCTATTTAGACCGTGCGATGGATGATGTCGGTGTTGATTCCATTGATGTATCTGTGGCTATTGCAGTTGCGATTGAAGGTGGCATGCTTCCCTGGGGGGACGGCAAAGCTGCGTTAGAAGCAGTAAAAGGAATTGCGACTCCTACTCCGTTTGGCCGCATTATTGGCGGCGGGGCTTCGATTGTGGGTAAACTTTGTGGTTTGTTCCGTGTTCCGGTTGTTAAGGATCAGGCGATCCCTGCATATGACCCCCGGGCGATTAAAGGAATCGGTTTGAACTATGCCACTACACCGATGGGGGCTGACCATACTTCAGGCTATGCTATTGCTACAAATATTTTGAAAATCGGTGGCTTTGTTGATCCGCTTAAAAAAGAAGGACAAGTCGAACTTTCCCGTAATTTACAAATTGCTACTGCGGCGGTAGACAGCACCGGGATGTGTTTGTTTATTGCTTTCGCCATATTGGATATTCCGGAAGGGTTCAATGCTTTGATTGATATGATTAATGCCCGCTATGGCTTATCATTAACGGCTGATGATGTGACGGCCCTCGGTAAATCGGTATTGAAGGTCGAACGCGCCTTTAATCAGGCGGCTGGTTTTACGAATGCCCATGACCGCTTGCCGGAATTCTTTGAGTATGAACCGTGTCCGCCGCATAATGCGATATGGGATTTCACGCCGGAAGAAATTGATGAGGTATATAATTTCTAATAATACTCGCATAAATGAGCTTTATACAAAAAGAGACCGTGCCGAACATAAAAATTCGGCACGGTCTCTTCGTCAATTCACGCGGATATTCAGCAAAATAATCGAAGTACACTGAAATTATCATGGAAAGTGCTGCATAAAGTTCTGCGATTAAAATTGGTGTAAACGCATGAAAAATCTTTACATTATTTTTATACTTGCCGCTTTATTTCTGACACTATATTTACCTCAATCAGGCATAAAATAGGATTGCGATGAACAAGGATTGAGTTTAAAAGAAAAAGTTCATTTGAATATCGATCCAAGCTGTTCAGCGTATAAAAGTAACCGATTACGATTGTTGTCAAGGAACAAAGAGGAGGAACCAGTTAAATCATGTTAGAAATGACCAAACGCCTGTTAATTGGGCGCAGGCTGCACAATCTGGAAATTGAACAGGAAAAAATGCCAAAATGGAAGGCGTTGGCGATTTTTTCTTCGGATGCCTTGTCTTCCGTCGCATATGGACCTGAACAAATTGTTCTTATGCTGGTTGCCGTGCCCGGTATCCTCGCTTATGGCTATCTTGGTTATATTTCCTTGGCTATCTTAGCTTTGCTGGCGATTGTGACGATTTCTTATGTCCAGGTGGCCAAAGCCAATCCTGGCGGGGGCGGATCTTATTCCGTTGCCAAGCATAATTTAGGTGAATTACCGGCCCTTACGGCGGCAGCCTCTCTGTTTACTGACTATGTCTTAACTGTGGCAGTTAGCGTTTCGGCTGGCACTGCTGCACTCATTTCCGCATTCCCGGCCTTTATTCCTTACGAAGTAAGTATGGACCTATTCGTGTTGTTTGTGATTCTGATGTTGGTCAATTTGCGTGGGGTACGAGAATCATCGACCGCGTTTGTTTTCCCCACGTATGCCTTTATTTTTGGTATTTTTGCCTTATTGGGTGCAGGAATTTACCAGGTAGCGACCCAGGGAGCGCCGGCAATTCCGATGGAGTCGATGGAACGGCAGTGGAACTGGGCTGTATTCGCTATGATTTTGCGGGCGTTTGCCAATGGCTGTAGTTCAATGACCGGTGTGGAAGCAATCTCGAATGGCGTTCCCATGTTTCGTGAGCCGGCAGTCCGGAATGCGTCTGCTACTACCTATTCAATGTCGGCGATTCTAGGGGTTATGTTCTTAGGTATTGCTGGTTTAGTCATGCATTATCATATTCTCCCGATGGAAGATGTAACCGCGTTGTCTCAAATCGCCGAACTTACCTTTGGCCGCGGCTTCATTTACTACTACATCCAGGTTACCACGATGCTGGTTTTGTATTTGGCAGCCAACACGTCGTATAATGGGTTACCGCCGCTTTTATCCATTTTAGCGAAAGACGGCTATATGCCGCGCTATTTAGGGGAACGCGGCGAACGGCTTAATTTCTCCAATGGAATTATTCTCCTTACGGTCTTGGCGGCAATATTGATTGTAATGTATCAAGGGAATACGGAGCATTTAATTTCTTTGTACGCGATCGGCGTTTTTATGTCTTTCACGATTGCCCAGACTGGCATGGTGGTGTATTGGCGGCGTGAGAAAGGAAAACAATGGCTATTGCGAGCCGGAATTAATGCCATAGGCGCTGTCGTGACAGGAATGGTTGTCTTGATTATTGCTGTCAGTAAATTTTTTTACGGGGCCTGGATTGTCCTGGTGTTTGTCCCGGCAATGATTTATGTCTTCAAACAAATCCGTGCCCATTACAATGATATGGCGGATCAATTGCATCTTCCGCTGGAATATTTAAACCCGCAGGAAGAGCACTCTTTCCACATGGGACGCAATATTGTGATTGTTCCGGTTGCCAGTCCCACGGTTGTTGTCATGGAAACCTTAAAATACGCCAAGCATATCGGCGACGATGTGACGGCTGTCCATGTTTCTACCGATGAAGAGAGCAGAAAGAGAGTAGAAGAAAAATGGCAAAGCTGGAATCCTGGGGTGCCCTTAGTAAATATTGATTCACCGTACCGGCTATTGATGCAGCCATTGTTTGACTATATCAGTATGTTGGAACGGCAAAGGCAGCCGGAAGATTATATCACGGTCTTGATTCCCGAATTTGAAACCAAAAAATTATGGCACCGGTTTTTACACAATCAGACTGGTTGGATTTTACGAACCATGTTGTTATTGAAAAAGAATGTTATTGTGACAACAATCCCTTTCCATTTACGAAAATGATATAAGCAATGCCTCGTTCATTTTAGATTGTATTAGCGAAAATAGTAGTAAACCAGAGCGAGTGCCCACTCCCAAAAAAAGTGTAGAAACGATAGTTTGGAGTGGGCATTCACTTTAATTGAATTAACTAAAAATTCAAAAAAATAAACAAAATAAAGTATAATGAAATTATAAAAAGAGCATACGAATCCTAGGATCCGTCGCTAGACTTAAAATACTTCTTTTTATAGTATCTTTACCATTGCTGCTTCATTTATGACGCCAAATTTACAGTAATCCAACTTAAAATGAAGTTGTAAAGAATAAGGATTGCACTTGGGAGGAGATAAAAATGGCCGATTTATGGTTAGGTGGAATAGTCGCCGGATTCCTTTTAGCGTACTTAATCTATGTACTTTTGAAACCGGAGGAATTTTAAAATGATTCACGATTTTATTTTATTTATTGTGTTTTTACTATTGCTTATCCTCTTTGCATTGCCTTTGGGTAAATACATGGCGATGGTATTTACCGGCGAAAAAACTTGGATCGATGTTTTCTTTCGGCCAATCGAGAAAATAATTTATCGGTTAACTGGAGTAAATGAAGAACAGGAAATGACCTGGAAAGAGTATGCGGTGAATTTAGTCATTTTCAATCTGGTGGGAATTGCGGCAGTGTTTTTAATCGAGGGATTGCAGCATTTTTTGCCCTATAACCCGGAAAACCTGCCGAATGTATCCCCGTGGCACCTGGCGTTTAACACAGCAGTAAGTTTTGTAACCAATACCAATTGGCAAGCGTACGCCGGTGAAAATACGATGAGTTATTTCACGCAAATGGCTGCCTTGACAGTGCAGAATTTTTTGTCTGCGGCTGTAGGAATTACGGTGGCAATAGCCTTTATGAGGGGGCTGACCAGGAGAACAACACCAACAATAGGAAATTTTTGGGTTGATCTGGTTCGCAGCATCATTTTGGTTTTGCTGCCGCTGTCGATTGTATTTGCGGTTGTTCTGGTACAGCAGGGCGTTTTGCAAAACCTGTCGCCGTATGTGACCATCGATACCCTAGAGGGCGGGAAACAAACATTAACCATGGGACCGGTGGCTTCCCAGGAAGCGATTAAAATGGTAGGCACGAATGGCGGGGGTTTTTTCAATGCCAACTCCGCGCATCCATTTGAGAACCCAACACCGATAACGAATTTTTTGCAAATCGTGAGCATTTTTCTGATCCCTGTCGCCTTGGTATTTGTTTTTGGCCATTTTGCCGGCAACAAACGGCAAGGGGATGCAATTTTAGGGTCAATGATGCTCTTGTTTGCCGGTATGTTGGCGTTAACTTATGCAAGTGAATTGTACGGCAACCCGATTATTGGAGGGTTAGGAGTCAATGGTTCGACTGCTATGGAAGGCAAAGAAGTGCGGTTTGGGGTTGGCGGATCCGCATTGTTTGCAACCGTAACGACAGCTGCCTCCTGCGGGGCAGTGAACGCCATGCATGATAGCTTGACGCCGCTGGGAGGATTTGTACCCATGATGCAAATGATGCTCGGTGAAGTTGTGGTGGGCGGCGTAGGAGCAGGCTTTTATGGGATGATGATGCATGTTTTGCTGACAGTATTCATCGTCGGATTGATGGTTGGGCGGACGCCGGAATATTTAGGAAAAAAAATTGAGGCGTGGGAAATGAAAATGGTGACCTTGGCGATATTGATCCCGTCCGTAGTGATCCTCCTCAACAGTGCCGCCGCCGTGGTCATGGAAACCGGTATATCCGGTATTGCTAATCCCGGTCCGCATGGTTTAAGTGAGATCTTGTATGCGTTTTCGTCCGGAGCCGCTAACAACGGCAGCGCGTTTGCCGGATTATCCGTGAATACTTTGTTTTATAATCTTACGTTAGCCATGGCTATGCTGTTAGGACGATTTGGAGTCATTCTTCCGGTATTGGCCATCGCCGGCAGCATGGCGCAGAAAAAAATAGCACCGCCTGGTCCCGGTACTTTTGCTACCACCGGCGTATTGTTTATTACTTTATTATCCGGGATCATTTTGATTGTCGGAGCTCTCACTTTCCTTCCGGCCTTATCCCTGGGGCCAATTGTTGAGCAATTGCTGATGCTACAGGGAATCACTTTCTAAAGGAGCATGAAAAAATGAAGAAGAAAAGCGGTATGAATCAAGAGATTGTGGCGGAAGCACTCCGTTCCGCCTTTCGCAAACTCCATCCCCGCGTTCAAATGAAGAATCCGGTCATGTTTGTTGTTTATATAGGAGTAATCTTTACGACAGGCCTATTGCTTCGCGATTTGCTGCAGAATAATCAAATCCATTTTTATTTTGCGTTACAAATCAATATCTGGTTATGGTTTACGGTATTATTTGCTAATTTTGCCGAAGCAATCGCCGAAGGAAGAGGCAAAGCCCAGGCGCAGGCCCTCAAAAATACGCGCAGTAAAACAAAAGCAAAAAAATTGTCTGGCAATGACGTATTGGTTGTGGATGCGAACCAGCTGAAAAAAGGGGATTTACTCCTGATTGAAGCCGGCGATACCATTCCCAGCGATGGGGAAGTGGTCGAAGGAATGGCGACGGTCGATGAAAGCGCGGTGACGGGCGAATCTGCGCCGGTCATTCGTGAATCAGGCGGTGATAAGTCCTCCGTTACCGGGGGAACCAGAGTCTTGTCTGACTGGATCAAGGTTCGCGTCACGGCAAACCCGGGAGAAACTTTTTTGGATCGCATGATTTCTTTGGTCGAGGGAGCCAAACGACAAAAAACACCCAATGAGATTGCTTTGACGATCCTGTTGGTAGGGTTAACGATTATTTTCCTCATCGCAGTCACGACCTTGGAGCCGTTTGCTATATATTCCGGCGTAACCTTGTCGGTGACCATATTATTTGCTTTATTGGTATGCTTGATTCCCACGACGATTGGCGGCCTGTTATCCTCTATCGGAATTGCCGGCATGGACCGCTTATTGAAACGCAATGTGTTAGCGATGTCGGGCCGTGCGGTCGAGGCAGCCGGAGATGTCAACGTGCTGCTGCTGGATAAAACCGGAACAATTACTCTGGGGAATCGTATGGCAACCGATTTTATTCCTGCGTCTGGCGTATCGGAAAGCGAGATGGCGGATGCTGCCCAATTATCTTCCTTGGCGGATGAAACGCCGGAAGGCCGAAGCATCGTTGTATTGGCAAAAGAAAAATACAATTTGCGGGAACGGGATTTGGAAAAGCTCGGTGCGGAATTTGTCCCGTTCACTGCGCAGACACGCATGAGCGGAATCAATATGAATGGCCAGGAAATACGGAAAGGCTCAATGGATGCCATTCAAAAATATGTTGCCGGACAGGGCAGTTTCGTCCCTGCCGATGTGAAGAATATGTGCGACACCATTGCCAAGAGCGGCGGGACGCCGTTAATTGTGGCGCAAAACACACGGGTACTTGGGACAATTCAACTAAAAGATATTGTGAAGGGCGGCATCAAAGAACGGTTTCGCGAACTGCGCCAGATGGGCATAAAAACGGTGATGATTACCGGCGATAACCCGTTGACGGCAGCAGCGATTGCCGCCGAAGCGGGAGTGGATGATTTCCTCGCCGAAGCAACTCCGGAAGCCAAATTAAAAATGATCCGCGAGTACCAGGAAAAAGGGATGTTGGTAGCCATGACCGGTGACGGAACGAATGACGCTCCGGCTTTGGCTCAGGCGGATGTCGGCGTGGCGATGAACAGCGGCACACAGGCGGCCAAAGAAGCGGGCAACATGGTGGATCTTGATTCTAATCCGACGAAATTGATTGATATCGTTGAAATTGGCAAGCAACTGCTCATGACCAGGGGTTCGTTAACCACTTTCAGCATCGCCAACGATGTAGCCAAGTATTTTGCCATTATTCCCGCCATGTTTACCGGAACCTTCCCCGTGCTGGGAATATTCAATATCATGGGATTAACGAATTCTTACAGCGCCATTTTGAGTGCGGTGGTTTTTAACGCGTTAATCATCGTAGCGCTGATTCCGCTGGCCTTAAAAGGGGTAAAATATGAACCCGTCGGGGCCAATGTGATTTTGCGGAAAAATCTATTGATTTATGGCCTCGGCGGTTTTGTCGCCGTCGTTCATAT
>CAYUNV010000022.1:16633-23576 GCA_964446265.1 uncultured Negativicutes bacterium
GAAAGGCAGCATGAAAAAGAAGGGAAGAACAACTGTATGTGGAAGAATATAACAACCTCTATTGGTATGGTTGCCATACTGACAATCATAACCGGTATCATGTATCCGCTGGGAATGACTGGTCTGGCGCAACTCCTGTTTCCCGGACAGGCGAATGGTTCTTTGCTAATGATGGATAATAAGATAATCGGATCCCGGCTGGTTGGTCAAAAATTTTCAGCGGCGAGTTATTTTCACGCACGTCCTTCCTATGCCGGCGCTGATGGCTATGATGCCGCAGCTTCTTCCGGATCCAACTTTGGGCCAACCAGCCAGAAGTTCAAAGAGACGGTTGCAGAGCGGGCGGCGGATGAACGTCAACGAGATAGATTGCCGCAAGGTGCCGCTGTTCCCAGCGATTTGGTATTGGCTTCGGCCAGCGGCTTGGATCCTCATATTACACCTGCCGCGGCGTTGGTACAAGTGGAACGGGTAGCGCAAGCCAGAGGCCTGAATAGCGAAGAACTGACGGCGATGGTTAAGGAACATATCGAAGGACGTCAACTGGGTATTTTTGGCGAGGAGCGGGTGAATGTTTTGGAACTGAATTTAGCTCTTGATCGATTGAATAGATAATTACCGAAAATAAAAATCGCATTACTGCGAGGTGTGCCATGACGAAAGAAAAAGAAGACGGACGCCCTAATCCGGATGAACTGCTGCAAAAAATCAAAAAAGAAGAAAAAGGCAAACTCACGGTGTTTTTAGGCGCTGCTGCCGGTGTAGGGAAAACCTATGCCATGTTGGAAGCAGCACATGATCGCTTACTCGAAGGGGTGAATGTTGCCATCGGTTGGCTGGAGACGCATGGCCGGTCGGAAACGGAAAAATTGGCAGTTGGTTTGCGTCGTTTTGCCCCCCGAAATGTTGAATACCGTGGAAAAATGCTGCAAGAAATGGACATCGATGCAATTCTGGCCGAAAGACCGGAAATCGTTTTAGTCGATGAGCTGGCTCATACGAATGTACCTGAATCACGGCATGTCCGGCGTTTCCAGGATGTCGAAGAATTGCTGGAGAATGGGATTCATGTATATACGACCGTGAATATACAGCACATTGAAAGCCTGAATGATATTGTCGCAAAAATTACCGGCATTGTTGTGCGGGAAACCGTTCCAGACCACATATTGGAACAGGCGGACAGCATACAACTGGTGGATATACCGCCGGAAGAACTCATTAAGCGATTAAAAGAAGGAAAAGTGTATATACCTGAACAGGCAACGCACGCGCTGAAAAAGTTTTTTCGGACAGGAAATATTAATGCGCTGAGAGAGTTGTCGCTGCGGTTTACGGCCAGTCATGTCGATCAGGATTTAGTGGAATACATGAAGCAACAAAAGATTGAAGGGCCGTGGCCTGCTTCCGGCAGAGTGATGGTTTGTGTCAGCGCCAGCCCTTTTTCCGCGCAGCTGATCCGGGCTGCCCGGCGTTTAGCCAGCGGTTTGCATGCGGAGCTGCTGGCAGTCCATATCGAAACTCCGCAATGCCGGTTCCCCATAGGCGACAAAGAGCGGGATCGAATCGCCCGCAATTTGCGTTTGGCCGAAGAACTTGGCGGAAAAACGATTTCCGTTGTTGGCAAAAACTTAACGGAAGAAATTCTGGATTTGGCGCGGACCAATAACGTATCTGCCATTGTGATTGGCAAGCCGCGCCACAGCCGGATATGGGATTTTATCCATGGATCGGTAGCAGATTCGTTGATCCGCAAAAGCGGTGGAATTAATGTGTATGTCATCCAAAATACGGAAGAAAAAGACAGCGATTCGGGCGTAAAAACCGGCATTACCACTGCGCTGCCGGAAACAAAAGCGGTTCCTTTGTTTCAATATTTCGGCGGGCTGAGCATGGCTGCAGGAGTAACCATTATTAGTTGGTTGTTTCAAAGTCAGATTGAGATCGTGAATATTGCGTTGTTGTATTTATTGCCTGTATTCTTTACTGCTTTCTGGTGGGGAAGGCTGCCGGCGTATGCAACCGCCTTTATTTGTGTGCTGGCGTATGATTTTTTGTTTGTCCCGCCCATTTTTACGTTTACGGTTTATGATATCCGCTATGTTTGGAGTTTTATCATTTTCTTGCTGGTATCTTTTTTTATTGGCGGCCAAACGGAGCAATTGCGGTCCGAAGCGAGAATTGCCCGTCAACGGGAAAAAAACATCCGTGCTCTATACGATTTTAGCCGTGAAATTGCTGCTGTGGTCGATTTGAATCGTATTGCCCAGGAAATGGCGGTTCACATGGGGGAAAATCTTGGCCGGGCTACTAGGGTCTTGCTGCCTGACAGCACAGATATTTTGACGATTCGGGGCTATTACGATAGCGAGATGGCGGAGGGTGAGGAAAAACCGTTTTCTGAAGCTGAGTATGCGGTGGCAGATTGGGCATATCGCCACGGTCAAGTTGCGGGCCGTTCAACGGAGACGCTGCCTGGCGGACAATACTTGTATGTTCCTTTGATGAGTGGAGATAAAAAAAACGGGGTATTTGGCGTAAAGCTGAACCGACAGAATGTGACGCCGGAAGAACGCCAATTGATCAATACGTGGGTAGGGTTTGCAGCCATTGCCATAGAAAGGGTAAAGTTAGCGGAACAAGCAAGGCAAGCCACCTTATTGATAGAGGCTGATAAATTGCGTACCGCACTGTTGAATTCCATTTCGCATGAGTTGCGCACGCCATTATCGGCGATCGTCGGTGCCTCATCCATGCTGTTGGAAACGGAAGTTACGTATGATGAGAAGACACGGCAAGAGTTATTGGAAAGCATTCAAGAAGGATCGCGGCGAATGGAACGGGTCGTTGTTAACCTGCTGGATACTGCGCGCATAGAAAATGATATGCTGCACTTGAAGAAGGATTGGTGTGATGTTGAAGATATTGTCGGCGCTGCTTTACGGCGACTTGGAGAAACCACCGTAAAGTACGCAATTAAGACCGAGTTGTCTTCTGATTTGGGTTTGATCCGCGCGGATTGCGTACTTGTAGAGCAAGTGTTGGTCAACATTATTGATAATGCCATGAAATATTCTCCGATAGGCAGTTCCATTATTGTTGCCGCCGACCGCGCGATAAACAGTGTTAAAATTGAAGTAATGGATAGCGGACCAGGGATCCCGCAAGAGGACCTCCCGTACATTTTTGAAAAGTTTTATCGGGTAAAGCAACCGCGGAAAGTGGAAGGAATAGGACTTGGATTATCCATTTGCAAAAGCATAGTGGAAGCTCATGGCGGAAAAATATGGGCAGAAAATCGGCCATCCGGCGGAACGGTGATCCTATTTACCATACCGGTTCATGAAGATAGTCCAATCATCCCGCCGTTGGAGGGGAATGAAAATGGAAAAAGGAGCTAGGATTTTAATTATTGATGATGAGCCGCAAATCCGAAAATTACTCAGTGTTTCTTTGCGTGCTCACGGTTTTGTGACTGAGGAAGTTGCAACCGGGCAGGAAGGAATCAA
Organism: uncultured Negativicutes bacterium; assembly: GCA_964446265.1. Classification (GTDB taxonomy): domain Bacteria; phylum Bacillota; class Negativicutes; order CTSoil-072; family CTSoil-072; genus CTSoil-072. Next base: position 20,143 of record CAYUNV010000022.1, read on the forward strand.
TCGAACGGCTGTTTTCAAGCCGGATTTACTGATTGTTGATCTTGGGCTGCCGGATATGGATGGCAAGGCGATTATCCATGAAATTCGCCAATGGTCGAACGCGCCTGTGATTGTGCTGACGGCTCGCGACCAAGAACAGGAAAAAATTGAAGCCCTGGATGCCGGAGCGGATGATTATGTCACCAAACCGTTCAGTATGGGTGAACTTATGGCCAGAATGCGCGTCTGTTTGCGGCGAATGGCAGCAGGCGAAAGTGAACCTGTATTAATCTGCGGGGAGTTAAAGGTTGATCTGGTGCAACGGCGGGTCACAGTGGAGGGGCAGGAAATCAAATTGACTCCCACTGAATACGAGATCGTAAAACTACTAGCGCAACACGCCGGAAGGGTACTGACTCACAAACAGTTGTTGAAAGCAGTTTGGGGAACTGCGTATGACGGCGACACGCATTATATCCGAGTCTATATCGGACAGATAAGAAGAAAAATAGAAAAAAACCCTGCCCAACCGAAGTATATTATTACCGAATCAGGGATAGGCTATCGGCTGATGGGGCAGTAAGAGGAACGCAAAACACCGGCTTGTACCGCTTATATTTTTGCGGTACAAGCCGGTGTTTTGCATTTAGGCGGATCGTTTGTTTCGTATCAAGGAATTATTGGATAATCTCCATTTCTACGCGCCGGTTTTGGGCGCGTCCTTCCGCCGTATCATTCGTGGTGAGACGTTCACTCCTCCCTTTTCCGATCACGATCAGCCGGTTTTCCGCGACTCCTTGACTGACTAAGTATCGTTTGACCGTTTCTACCCGGCGCAGGGACAGGGTCATGTTATAAGCCTCGTCGCCCCAACTGTCGGTGTGTCCGGTTAACCGGAATTTCCATTCCGGATGTTGTTTGGCTAAATTCACGATGTCATTTAAAATGGGATACGATTGCGGCTGCAAAGTATCTTTGTCATAGTCGAATTGTACGCCTTTCAAAATTACTTTGTCAGGTTTTGGTACCAGCGCTGCCGGCTGCTGCGTTTCTGGTTTTGGCACGGTTGGTTGTTGTGCAGACGGTGGTTGCTGTTGTGCAGATGGCTGACTTGCTGCCGGCTGTTGCGGTACCGGTTGTTCTGCTGGTGATTGTGAGGCTTCCAAAGGTCTTTCAGCCGATGATTGTTGGCTTGGCAAATGTTGTTTTATGAAATCAGGAGGTACAAAAAATGCTGCGATTGCCGAGCCTGCGATGAGCAAGCCAAAAATAATTGCGGCTTTCATGCCTAAGGAAAGAGAACGTTTTGGATTAGGAGAAATTTGACTTGTTTTGTGGCGCTCCGCTCTGCTTGGCGTAGCTGGTGTTGTTGTTGCCGGTTCAGCTTGGATGATAGACGGTATTGCAAGATTATCTGACTTCTGCTGGGGCGGAGAAACGGGAGATTGTAGCGCTTCGGCTTTATCCTCTTCCGATGGGACTGTTAGCACCGGGTCCGTTGTTGGTTGCTCTGGAGGGATGGGAACCTGTAATGGTACCGGTTCCTTTTGTTCCACCGGAGCGTCTGCTGCCGCTGTGGTTTCTTGTTGTTTGGAAGATACGAGAGAATGCAACGATACCGGTTGATCTCGTTCAAGCGGGGCCATTGGCAAAGGAGCTGGTTTTGGTTGTTCCGGAGTGGCGAGGGGTTGTGATATGGCTGCTTCAACTCTGCCGATTAAAGGATTAGGCGCTTTATGTTCTGCTTGCAGGGAATGTTTCGCCAGCACACTCGCTACGGCAGATTTATAATCCCCTTTACTGTTTGCTAAATCTTGTGAAATAGCCATATAATCCTGGGCTCCTGTACTGTCCGGCTTATAATCCACTACGCTCATGCCTGCAACCGGACTTTCCGAAATGGCAATATCCTCTCTGACCGTGAAAATAGGCACACTATCAAGAAAAGAAGTAAGCTGGTCCAAAACGTCCCTGTGCATTTTCTGGTTGCCGTCATAGCGTGTTGCGATGACATTTTTCAATAATAGGCTGGGATTGGTTTGCTCGCGAATGGTTTGAATCGTTCCCAGCAACTGGCTCATTCCTTTGATACTGAGCAGGTCCGGACACAAGGGAATAACAACCCAGTTTGCTGCAGTCAGAGCGGCCAGTGATGTCATCCCAAGGGTCGGCGAACAATCCAACAGGACGAAATCATAAGCCAGCTTATCCAGAGCTTGTTTAAGCTGATATACGTCCGGCGTTATCGTTGCCAGCATTTCTTTCGAAGGAACGACGTCGAAACCAGCCGTATGCCGGGTGATGCACGACTCCAAGTTTGCCTTGCCATCAAAAAAGTCAAAAATTGTTTTATCCGGTTCCGTAATGCCAAGCCAATAACTCAGGCTTTCCTGCGGATCCAGATCGATCATCAATACCCGTTTCGACAATTTTGCCAAGCAAGCGCCAATATTCATTACAGAAGTAGTTTTGCCAACGCCGCCTTTTTGGTTTACAAAGCAAATAGTAATCATAATGATCCGGCTTTTACAAGCCCTCCTTTCGTAAGATTGAAAAAACTTATAATTCCCGGTTAATAATGTAGCCGAAGCCGCCTCCGGCTAGCACCCCTAACAAGATATTTCCAACAATACCAAATCGGGTGGGCGGAACGAAGAATACCATAATTGCACTAAAAAATACGATAAGGCCAACCATAACTAAGATCCTCAGTTTGTTTTGCGAAAGTTTTGGTTTGGCCGTATAGGAAAAATCGGCTGTTGCCTTTTCCACAGGGTCATCCCATATTGGCTCGACAACATGTTCCTGTACAGTTTCCAGACGTTGTTGCTGAATTTCTGGCTGCACCTTGTGAACGGGCCGGATGGCAGGTGGCGGCACAACCGGTTCTTTTTGGTTAACTAAGGTTTTTTGGATAGGTTTTTCTGCCGTAAGGGAATGTTGGGCCAGCAATTTGGCTGCCGCTGTCTTAAAATCATAATCCGCCATTGGTTACCCCCCTTTTTAGCAATCACCATCAGTTTTTACTTTTGTTTATTCGATTTAATATTCTGAATTCCTGCAAAATTCCATAATTTACTTTTGTCTGCGCAATGATGTTTTATAGAAAAAGAAATCTGCCGTTAATTACACCAGCAGGAAATTAATATGGTATGCTGTTATCAACGGGTATGATTGTTTATCATGCAGAATATAGCAATAATGGGCGGAGGGACATTGTATGTATGATGAATTTAAGGCAATTTCTGTATGCAAAGAATTGAACCTCAATAAAATCGGCGAACATTTCGGCATTGTCCGCAAGTTTCGCTGGGAAGATTTTTTGGTGCTGAAAACCAACAATCTACGGGGCATTGTAAACGACGCCACGAACAAACTTGTGTATGTATTTCATTTTGGCAGCATGGTGTTTATTAATTTTCAACATCACGAAATTATGGATGTTGTGAAATATA
>CAYUNV010000022.1:23586-23897 GCA_964446265.1 uncultured Negativicutes bacterium
TGGAGCCCCAAATCAATGACAGTGACGTGTTTACTTACGCGGATGATTACAAACTGGAAATCGATGCCGGACAACCACCCGCTGTAAACAATGATTATATGATTGCGGGCGTCAAGAGTGATTATCAGTTGGAAATCGTATCCACAGTGTTAGCTAAATCCGTTTCCTTAGAAAAAAATGAAATCGAAGTGGATACTCTATTGGACCGGATCGAAAATGTCGTCAATGACTTGAACCGCGGCGAATTGGGCGTATCCGATGAAGAACTGGCCAAAATGCTGGCAAAAATAATGAGTTTCAAATTAAACACT
>CAYUNV010000023.1:0-8981 GCA_964446265.1 uncultured Negativicutes bacterium
CATTTTGGCAATTAAATCAACCGGTCCAATGGCATATCCCAGACGCCAGCCAGACATCGCATGGGCTTTGGAAAAACCATTCAAGATAATGGTTCTTTCCCGGCATTGGTCAAGAACTGAAGGTGAAAAATGCTTGCAATCATAAATATTTTCAGCATAAATTTCATCGCTTAACAGATAAATATCCTTCTCACGAACAATTTCCGCCAACCGCAGCATTTCTTTTTCTGTCATCACACCGCCGGTGGGGTTGGCCGGAGAAGTAATAATGATCAATCTCGTTTTGTCCGTAATAAGCGGCAATAAATCATCCGGGTTCAGCCGGAATTCATTTTTCTCCCAGATTGGAACCTTAACCACTTTGATCCCCAGGTAGCTGGCCACAGCAATATAAGATGCAAAACCAGGATCAGTAAAAATCACTTCTTCGCCTGGATTTACAACACAACGCATTACAAAATCAATTACACTATTGGCCGGCATAATGGCCACTTGCGACAAATCCGGACGATAGCCTAATTTCCGTTCGGTATAATCACAAATCGCTTCTCTTAACGGCGGGATACCGAGAGAATCAACATATTTGGTATGACCATTATCTAAAGCTTCTTTCGTTGCTTCAACGACGTGCGGATAAGCGTCGAAAGAAGAATCCCCGACTTCAAAACGATAAACCTTCTTCCCTTCTGCTTCCATAGCACAAACAGTAGTTAAGATTTCTAACATGGGTTGTCCTTGCAACCCCTCGGTCAATTTAGAAAAACTTTTCATACGGTGATACACTCCCTTTATTAAATAGAACTTCAGTAAACAACGTTAGATCATCTTAAAAAGATTTTGAAAAATCTATACAACTTTAGAAAACCCGGCTTGCGCCGAGCTTGTATAGCGACGGTGGAAGCCGTCGGTTGCACTTATGTACACCAGATAAAATTTTATATACTTTCTGGTGTACCAAAAAAACATTGTTGTGCTCCCAGAAGACAATCTGTCACCTATTATATCACTCATGCGTCAGTAAATCCAGACAACAGGCTGGTTAATTTGCACTCTTTTTACTTTCTTTTTAACTTTTTCAACAAAACTGAGAAAATGCTAATCTCGATCATTCATTGTAGCAAAGTATTGCGGATAGCAGCAATATTTGTTTCTTGCCATCCATTCGCATGAGACAAGCGGTCCGTCACGGAAGTGACGAACCGCCTGCTTGTAAACAAAAGCTCATTAATGTCATTTATGCTTCATCAATAAGAACGAATGAAGCTTTTGTATGAGAAACTACTGCTTATCGGAAATAACGGACACCAGCAGTAAAGATCTGTTGATCTTTTTCACCCGGCACATTTTTCGCAACATGGCTGCCAACCCGCTCGGAATGGCCCATTTTTCCCAACACACGGCCATCCGGACTGGTAATTGCTTCAATTGCGTTCATCGAACCATTCGGATTAAACCGAATATCCATTGAGGGGTTACCGGCAAAATCCACATATTGAGCTGCAATCTGTCCATTGGCAGCCAGTTGATCCAACTCTTCCTTGCCAGCGACAAATCGGCCTTCCCCATGTGAAACAGCCACAGTATGCATATCGCCATAATTGACCCCTTGGAGCCAAGGTGAAAGTGTTGAAACAATTTTTGTATTCACCATACAGGACACATGACGCCCTATCGTATTGAAGGTCAACGTCGGCGTATCGGCAGCGAGATCAACAAACTTGCCATATGGAACCAACCCCAATTTGATCAATGCCTGGAAACCATTGCATATTCCCAAGATTAGTCCATCCCGCTGTTCCAACAAATCCATAACCGCTTCCTTGACTTGTTGGTTGCGGAACATGGCAGCGATAAATTTGCCTGAGCCATCCGGTTCATCGCCGGCGCTAAAGCCACCCGGCAGCATAATAATTTGCGATTCCCGGATCGTTTTTGCCATTGCTGCTAACGATTGTTCTACATCGCTGGCGGATAAATTGCGAATTACCAGCGTTGACGGCAATCCACCCGCTTTTTCAAAAGCGGCTGCAGTATCATATTCACAGTTAGTACCCGGAAAGGTCGGGATAAAAATCCGCGGTTTGGCGATTTGCAATTTAGGTTTTTGGTTATTGCGCCGCAAACAAGGCGTTTCAACCGCCTGGCCTTCGCTTTCTGCCTGCGTGGGGAAGATTTTCTCCAATGGTTTCGTCCACTCTGCAAAAGCGGTTTCCAGCTCAATCACCGTATCATTTACGGTAATCTGCGGCTGAGCCTGCGTTGTTCCGAGAATTTGGTGCGGGATTCCGGCGAATGCGCTGGCCGGGTCAACTTGCGCTGAAACTTCCAGCACCAAGGACCCGAGTGAAGGAACAAACAAAGTTTCCGGCTGTGCCGTTTCCGCGAACGTCATACCGATCCGGTTACCAAAAGCCATTTTGGTAACCACAGCGGCAATACCGCCTGTTTTCACCACTGCGGCCGCTAAAATGCTGCGATCACGAATCAACTTGGTTACCCGCGTATACTGCAATTGCAGGAGATCCATGTCCGGCATCTCATTGTCATCCCGCTGAACCGGCACCAGAACAACCGTGCTGCCGGCAGATTTAAATTCCGGCGAAATGATTTGATCCGCCGCCGCAATATTAACCGCAAACGAAACCAAGGTCGGCGGCACATGAAGATCCATGAAAGTCCCCGACATGCTGTCTTTTCCGCCAATAGCCGGAATACCCAGCATTTTTTGTGCCCAAAAAGCGCCTAACAAAGCGCTGAACGGCTTGCCCCATTTTTCCGCTTCCGTGCCTAATTTCTCAAAGTATTCCTGCAACGTCAGCCGGCAGCGCTGGAATTCGCCGCCCATTGCCGTAATTTTGGCAACTGATTCTATAACAGCGTAAAAAGCGCCATGAAATGGGCTCCATTTCGCCAAGGCCGGATTATAGCCATACGTCATCAGCGAGGTGGTAGTTGTTTCACCGGAAAGCACCGGGATTTTGGCCGCCATTCCTTCCGCAGGCGTAGCCTGATTCTGCCCGCCAAACGGCATCAGCACAGTTCCCGCTCCAATCGTGCTGTCAAAGCGTTCAACAAGGCCTTTCTGACTGCAGACATTCAGATCACGTAAATTGGCCAACCATGCGTTCTTCATATCCGGCAGCAAGGCTTGCACCCCGGCCGGCAGCGAGTGAAAATAATTCCGGGCCGGGTCCGGCGCAGCAACAAACACATCCGTTTCCTGACGAACCCCGTTCGTGTTCAAAAACTCACGGCTCAGATCAACAATTGCATCCTGCCGCCAAACCATTTTCAACCGGTGGGTATCGGTAACTTTGGCCACCACCGTAACCTCGAGGTTCTCGTTGGCAGCAAGATTTTTGAAAGTTTCCGCATCCGCCTCGGCAACTACTACCGCCATTCTCTCCTGGGATTCAGAAATCGCCAGTTCGGTACCATCTAAGCCTTCGTATTTTTTCGGCACTAAATCCAGATTAATATCCAGACCATCCGTTAATTCACCGATCGCCACCGAAACTCCGCCGGCGCCAAAATCATTGCAGCGTTTAATCAACCGGCTTGCTTCCGGATTACGGAACAAACGTTGGATTTTTCGTTCCGTCGGCGGATTTCCCTTTTGCACCTCAGCGCCGCAGGTTGCCAACGAATCACAAGTATGTTCTTTCGAAGAACCGGTTGCGCCGCCGCAGCCATCACGTCCCGTCCTTCCGCCGACTAAGATCACCACATCGCCTGGTGCGGGCGCTTGGCGGACAACATTGGCCTGTGGAGCTGCTGCAATCACTGCGCCGATTTCCATTCGCTTGGCAACGAAGCCTTCATCGTATGTTTCGGCAACCTGCCCGGTCGCCAAACCAATTTGGTTGCCGTAAGAACTATAGCCGGCCGCTGCACCAATCGTGATTTTGCGTTGCGGCAATTTACCAGGCAGCGTATCCTCCACTTTCACCCGCGGATCGCCGCTGCCGGTTACCCGCATAGCTTGGTAAACGTAAGAGCGGCCGGACAACGGATCCCGGATAGCGCCGCCTAAGCAAGTAGCAGCTCCGCCAAACGGTTCAATTTCCGTCGGATGATTGTGGGTTTCATTTTTAAACATGACCAGCCATTTTTCCAAACTTCCATTCACATCAACATCAACCACAATACTGCAGGCATTGATTTCGTCCGATGCGTCAAGATCTTGCAAGCGCCCCGCCTGCCGTAATTCCTTCATCCCCATCAAGGCAATATCCATCAGACAAAGTTCTTTTGGTTTATCCCCGTACACTGTCTTACGGGAAGCAAGGTACTCCTGATACGCTTTTTCTATCGGTTGTACGAGCAGCGCATCTGCCATGGCAACGTTTTTTATTTCCGTCAAAAAAGTCGTGTGCCGGCAATGATCCGACCAGTAAGTGTCAATCACCTTAATCTCGGTAACTGTCGGGTCCCTTTTCTCCGTATCCCGGAAATATTGCTGGCAGAACTGCAAATCCGCCTCACTCATCGCCAAGCCCATGTCGTTGCGCATATCAGCCACTTCAGCAAGTGTTTTATGAATAAAACCGTTCAGCCTTTCCACTTGGGCCGGCATCACCGTTGCAAATTCCAGCGTATCCGGTTTTAAAAGCGAAGCCTCTCGTGAATCGACCGGATTGATACAATACGACTTAATGCCGTCGATATCCGTTTTGGAAACAGCGCCTTGTAAAATAATCACTTTCGCAAAAGCTACCAGTGGTTGTTCTTTTTGGGTTAAAATCTGCAAACATTGCGCAGCCGAATCAGCACGTTGATCATATTGTCCCGGTAAATACTCCACAGCAAATATTTGTTCATCCGGACCGATCGGCAACATTTCATCATATACACTATCTACAGGCGGTTCGGAAAAAACAATCTGTTTTCCTTGTTCGTATTCTTCATCAGAAATTCCAGCCACATCATACCGATTTACAATACGCACCTTTTCAAGTCCTGTTATTCCCAGGTTATCCTTCAAATCGGCACATAAACTGCGCGCCTCAACATCATACCCGGGCCGTTTTTCAACAAAAATCCTCCGCACATTCTCCGCCACTTTGCATTCTCCTTTATCAACTTTCTTACCATGACCATCAAGTAATTAGTATCTATTCCATATTATAATATAGTATAATAAATAAATATAATTAATAATTCTAATAGGAAAAATTAGAGGAGCTAATATGGAGATTAATTTCGAACTCTATAAGGTCTTTTATCATGTGGCTCATAACCGCAGTTTTTCCGAAGCCGCCAATCGACTGTTTATTTCACAGTCAGCTGTAAGCCAATCTATCAAACAATTAGAAACCCTGCTCAATTGCAAATTATTTTTCCGTCATACAAAACATGTCAAACTCACTCAAGAAGGCGAAACATTGTTTCGCCATATCGAACCGGCCTTTCATTTTATCAAAGCCGGCGAACGCGGACTCAGCGCGATCCATTCCCTGCACTGCGGTGAAATTCGCATTGGCGCCAGCGATACGATCTGCAAGCATTATTTGCTGCCGTTTCTAAAACAATTCAACACCTTATATCCCGAAATCAGGATCAATGTAATCAACCGTACCTCGCCGGCCTGCATTGACCTTCTGCAGCAAGGGGTCGTTGATCTAAGTATCATCAACCTCCCTCCGCAGGCAACTTACAAAAACATGACGGTGCACCACCTACAAAGCATCCATGATACATTTATTGCCGGCAACTCCTATTCATACCTCAAAGGCCGACGTCTTGACCCCCAAGAACTAGAAAAATATCCTTTATTAATATTGGAAGCCAATACGACCACGCGCATCTTTTTTGACGATTTCCTGAAAAAAAATAGGTTGACGATTCAACCGGAAATCGAACTCGGCAGTATTGATTTACTGGTAGAGATGGCCAAAATTGGTTTAGGCATTTCCTTTGTCATTCGTGAATATATCGCCGCAGAACTAGAAAAAGACGAAGTATTTCCACTGATTATTAATGCCGATTTCCCGGAACGTTACATTGGCCTTGTGACCAACAATGCAATTCCCCTATCGCTGGCGGCCCGGCGCTTCAGTGAGTTATTGGGCTTAACCATGAATTGACTTGCCCTACGCCACAAATTTGTCCTTCTCAATTAACCATGGCAAAAAGAAACTCCTTTACCATCAACACATAGAGGTAAAGGAGTCCTGTTTTTCAAATTACAAATTAGCCCTTATTCCGCGTAAAGCATTCGCGGCAATATACCGGCCGATCACCTGATGGACGGAAGGGTACTTCCGTTTCAACACCGCAAGCGGCACAGGTTGTTTTATACATTTCACGTTGCGGGCGGTTGCCACCACGGCCACCGAAGCCGCTATTTTGCTTACGGGCTGCACGGCACTGCGGACAACGTCCCGGTTCGTTCGCGAACCCCTTTTCTGCATAAAAATCTTGTTCCGATGCTGAAAAAACAAATTCAGCGCCGCACTCACGGCAAGTTAACGTTTTGTCTTGAGACATGAGAAATCCTCCTCGATCTTATTTGCCCAAAAGGTTCAGGGAGTCCAATTATCATTAACTGCCAAGAACCATTAAGGCAGTTGAGAAGGATAAAAGATTGACCTCTTGAAACCCATACCTGAGCGATTACTTTTATTTTACTTCTTCCCGCAATTAAAGTAAATAGCTATTGTCATTATAAACAAAATATTCTTTACAATTTCATTTTTAGCTATTAAACACGCAGTCGACCGGGAAACACAATCTCTTTCAGCGGTTTTCGCATAGCCGGTTCTTCCCGTTCTTGCAAAGCCGGCGATAATTCTTCCTTTTTCCCCATTTTGCCGATCGCAATCAATGCCAGCACTTCATATTTTCCCGGGATCGCCAATAACTCATGGGCTTTGACCTTACTAAAACCGCCCATGGCATGCGTGATCAACCCCCTCCGCTCTGCCTCTAAAGCCAGGAAGCCCCATGCCGTTCCGGCATCAAATGCATGCCAGTTATTCGGTTGTCCGTCTTTGGCAAATGATTTTTTTGCCACAAGCAATGCTAAAACAGGCGCTTTATTCGCCCATTCCTGGTTACTCTCATTCAAAAGGCTGCGCATTACCTGTAATTCATCTTCCCTAGTCGCTACAATAAAACGCCATGGCTGCTCATTGAAACAGGAAGGCGCATACCTGGCAGCTTCAAATAAAGCCATCAGGTCATCCTTATCGACCGGTTCGCCGCTAAACGCTCGCGGCGACCAACGTTTCTTAATGGTTTCACTAATCTCATATGAAAAATCCCGCATACAAAACCCTCCTAATCAATTTACTTGATTTTTATCAGGACGGAATTTTTGCACCTATCTGTGCGTCAAGGAAATTTATTGCTTCCTCTTTGCTCATCCGCTGCCGGGCTTCAACCATCTTGTTCAAAATGGTTTGCACTTTTTTATTGCCAATAACAATAGCGCCTATGACACACTGATCCTTTAAAACGATTTTTGCATACGATTTATTCCGGGAATCTTGCCAACGGACATGTTCACAATCATTGTGCCGGCTTTGCGCGTCTCCGTAAACAGCCAAATCAACGCCCATGACCTTTAGGGTGTTGGCAGGTGTTATGCCGGAATACTCCTTTAACTCACCGGCAATATTAGCCGCGGCAACCGCTGCTTGCTGTAAGGCTGCCGGAACAATCCCCCATATTGGTTCGTTCCACTGCGCAACATCACCAACTGCATATATACCGGAGTAATTGCTTTGCATCCGGTTATCGACCACAATCCCTTTGTCTGTCTGAATTCCCGAACCAGTCAAACAAGATAAATCCGGTCGTACTCCTGTCGATAGCAAGACCAAATCGGCCGGCAACGTTCGGCCATCGCTTAATTGCACTTCTTCTATCTTCTCTGTTCCACAAAACGCTTGAACGCCTATCCCTAAAACCAAGTTTAAACCCCGTTCTTCTAAAATCGACGCCAATATTGCCGCACCTTCATTATCCAATTGTTTGGCCAACAGCCTTCCAGCCGGCTCCACCACAGTGACATCCAGTCCCAGTTGCTTTAAACTATTAGCGGCTTCTATGCCAAGCAGTCCGCCCCCCAACACAAATGCCCGCTTTGCGCCCATCGCTGCATAACTGCGAATTGCAATCGCGTCATCCAACGACCGCAATGCGAAAACGCCCGGAAGATCAATATGGGGAATAGGCGGCCTGAACGGAACGCTGCCGGAAGCAATGACCAATTGATCAAACGGCAACACTTCATCATTATCCAATGTAACAACACGGGCTTGCGGATCAATTGCCACAACAGTACGTCCATAGTGCAGCCTAATATTCCGGTCTGCATACCATTTTCCCGGAAATACAAACAATTTTTCCTGTGGAATGGTTCCTGCTAAGAATTCGATTAAATTGATCCGGGAGTAATAAGGCACATTCTCACGGGTAATCATTTCAATCTCAATGTCTTGGTTTTTTTCTCGTAATAACCGCGCAACACTGACGCCCGCAATTCCATTGCCAATAATTAAACAACGCATATACCACCTCGCCGCTTGTACGGTGTATAGATCCTAGTTACCGTTTTGCCATTGTTTGTTTCACCCTACAAGATCCTATCATCTAAGAATGAATTTATTTTCTTCTTTGTATTTTTCCATTTTTTGCAGAGTAAATCCTGCAAAATTTGCTGGCATTTTTTCTGAATCATATGTTTTCGCAGGATCATTCCCTAAACTTCACTTTCTGATATAATCCCACACAACCAACATACACCTATCATACATAGGAAAACTGCTGGCGAATAGTACCGCCAGCAGTTTTCCTATGTATCCATACCTATGCTTGTTAGAAAAGACCGGATATTTTCCCGGTATTATCAACATCAATTTTTTCCGCAGAAGGAACTTTGGGCAATCCTGGAAGTGTCATGATATCACCGGTCAAAGCGACAATAAAGCCAGCACCGGCTGATACCTTGGCACTGCGGATGGAAATGCGGAAAT
>CAYUNV010000023.1:8991-13823 GCA_964446265.1 uncultured Negativicutes bacterium
TGGGTTTTCGCCATACAGATCGGTAAATTGCCGTAACCGATTTTCTCAAGGTTCTCAATATCCTGTGAACTTTGGCCAATAAAATCAACCCCATCGGCCCCGTAAATTTTCGTAGCAATGGCTTTGATCTTTTCTTTGATCGGTTGGTTGACATCATAGGCAAATTGGAATTTATTTTCGCCCTGTTCGATAAGGCGCAATACTTCTTCCGCCAGTTTCACACCGCCGGCGCCGCCATTGCCCCAAACTTCCGACAGAGCTACATTGACCCCCAGTTTTTTACATTCTTCTTCAACCAATGCCAGTTCCGCATACGTGTCGGCGTAAAAACGATTAATCGCGACTACAGCCGGCAAGCCAAAGTTTTTGGTCACGTTTTCCACGTGTTTCAAAAGGTTAGGGATTCCTTTCTTCAGGGCTTCCAAGTTTTCCTGGTTAAGATCGGCTTTCGCAACACCGCCATGCGACTTGAGCGCCCTAACAGTAGCCACAATAACAACCGCATTTGGCACCAGTCCACTCAACCGGCATTTGATATCAAAAAACTTTTCTGCTCCCAGATCGGCGCCGAATCCGGCTTCCGTCACTACATAATCTGCCAGCTTCATGGCCATTTTAGTCGCCATTACGCTGTTGCAGCCATGCGCAATATTGGCAAACGGTCCGCCATGGACAAAGGCAGGTGTATGTTCCAATGTTTGAACCAAATTCGGTTTCAAAGCATCTTTCAGCAGCGCCGCTACAGCGCCTTGCGCTTTGATAGCGCCGGCCGTTACCGGTTCTCCCTTGCGCGTATAACCGAGTACGATTCTCTCTACCCGTTTTTTCAAATCTTCCAGATCATTGGAAAGGCAAAGGATCGCCATAATTTCCGACGCAACGGTGATATCGAAACCATCTTCCCTGGGCACACCATTGGCTTTTCCGCCCAAACCATCCGTAATAAACCGCAATTGGCGGTCATTCATGTCAAGGCAGCGCTTCCATGTTATCCTGCGCACATCAATGTCCAGCTCGTTCCCTTGATAGATATGATTGTCAATCATGGCCGCTATCAGGTTATTGGCAACACCGACGGCATGAAGATCCCCGGTAAAATGAAGATTGATATCTTCCATAGGAACAACTTGGGCATATCCGCCGCCTGCCGCTCCGCCTTTTACGCCAAATACGGGGCCCAGTGACGGCTCACGCAAAGCAATCACCGTTTTTTTGCCGAGATGGCTCAATGCATCGCCTAAACCTACAGTCGTAGTTGTTTTTCCCTCCCCTGCCGGAGTCGGATTGATTGCAGTGACGAGGATCAGTTTTGCATCCGGTTGATTTTTCTTCTCCTGCAGAAGATTGTAGTCAATTTTCGCTTTGTATTTACCATAATTCTCTACATATTTTGGATCAATACCAAGTTTATCGGCAATCACATTAACGACTTCAACCTTTGCCTCCTGGGCAATTTCGATATCCGTTTTGATGGCCATGTTATCATCCTCCAATTAATATAATTGATTAGGAAAACCGGCTTCATCCGACATATCTACTTTTCAGGCCACCGCTAACCTACGCGGTGGCCTGATATTCATTAAAAAACTATGGCGAAATCTTATTCTTTGTCCAACAAGGCTAAAAATTCTTTGACTTCTTCTTCTTTCATTTTATAAGTATGATCCGGATCGATCGGGAAACTTCCTTCCCGAACGTCTTTTGCATATTCTGCAAATGCGTTGGTTAAAACTTCAGCGACATTTGCATATTTCTTAACGAATTTCGGCGTGAAGTTATCATAGAAACCAACCATATCAGCGTAGATCAATAATTGGCCATGGGTGTACGGGCCAGCGCCAATTCCCAGAATAGGAATTCCGGCTCTTTCCGTAATCGCTTTGCCAACTGCCGAAGGAACACCTTCAACCAGGATAGCAAACGCACCTGCTGCCTCGAGCACTTTCGCCTCTTTCACAAGTTTCATCGCAGCTCCAGCACTGCGGCCCTGGGCTTTGTAACCGCCAATTTGACCCATAAACTGCGGCGTTAAACCGATGTGGCCCATTGCCAAAGTACCCGATTGTTGGATCGCTTTGATGCGGCTGGCGATCATCTCTCCGCCGCCTTCCAATTTAATAGCGTCAACTCCGCCTTCTTTAATGAGACGGCCAGCGTTCATAATTGCTTGCTCATCAGATGCTTGGTACGACAAATACGGCATATCGCCAACGATGAAGGTATTCGGAGCTCCGCGGCGAACTGCCTGGCAGTGCCGAACCATATCATCCATAGTAACAGGGAACGTTGTATCATAGCCCAAGCTAACCATTCCCAAAGAATCACCCACAAGGATCATGTCTATGCCGGCTTTTTCCACCATCTTAGCAGTCAGATAGTCATACGCTGTCAAATAGACAATTTTTTCCCCATTGGCTACCATTTGTACAAAATCACCAGTTGTCTTTTTTGCCATTCTCATTTCCCCCTCATTATTTTTAGGTCCATAAAAATTTTTGCAGTTTTATTATATAATACATCGTTCTATATTGTAGCACAATGTATTATATTGTGGTATAATTATTGTAGCATTGTTTTTTCGGTATTGCAATAAATAGTTACTGAAAAATTAATAACTTTAAACAAATAAAAACCTTCGCTTTTTTCACAGAATAGAATACAATAAAATATGTTGTGAATAAGAGTAATCAAGAATCTTAAACGAGGTGAAAGAGATGGGCAGCGCAATCATTCAAGCACTAGTCAGGGCCATAGACATATTAAATTGTTTTGAAGATGCCGAAGAATTAGGCGTCACCGAAATAAGCAATAAAATCAAACTTCACAAAAGCACCGCTTTTAATATCATTAGCACGCTCGAACATTGTCACTATCTTGAAAAAAACGAAAACACCGGCAAATACCGTCTGGGCATTGAACTATTCCGTATGGGGACCAAGGTAAGGTACGACCTGCGCAAAATTGTTGTCCCCTATTTGGAAAAACTGTTAGCCGAATTTAAAGAAACAGCAAACCTCGTCGTTCGCGATGGTGATTATGTAATATACTTAGAGAAAATCGAAAGTCCCCATTCCATGCGCATCAGCACAGCGGCCGGCAGCCGCCTTCCCGTCAACACGACCGCGGTTGGCAAAGCAATTCTTTCCGGCCTTCCCGACGAAGAATTAGACGAAATAATCAATGGAATTCCGCTGATGAAATTCACCGAGTATACAATCTGCGACCAAACTGTCCTTTTGGATAACATCAAAAAAGTACGAAACTCAGGGTATGCCGAAGATTTCGAAGAACTGGAGATCGGTTTAACCTGTGTTGCCGCACCGATATTCAACCATACCGGAAAAGCCTTTGCAGCTATCAGCATCTCCGGACCGACTTCACGGATGTCGGAAGAAACTCGCAAAGGAATGGGAAAATCCTTGGTTCAAGTCACTCAGGAAATATCAAAAATGTTAGGCTACAAAATAAGACCAACTAAATAACGCCCGCTAGAAATACACACATGCAAAAAATCCTAGTCTGTACCGCTTATGGTGGTTTAGACTAGGATTTTTTTAGGCAAAATAGTTTGCTAAATAATATGAACTTTTTTTGTATCAAGCATTAAACGACTTTTTCGTGCGCACTTTCCGCATTTTCCCGTAAAAGCCTTTTCAGAATTTTGCCAGTCGAATTTTTCGGCAAGGAATTTACCTGCACAAATTCGCGCGGAATCTTATAAATTGCCAATTTAGCCTGTAAATATTCTTTCAGGGCCTTCTTGTCCAATTCATGCCCCTCCGCCATGACAATATAGGCGCATCCGGCATTGCCCCGTAATTTATCAGGCACACCGACGACAGAAGCCTCCAGAACATTCGGAAAAGCAACTAACAATTCCTCAATTTCGCGTGGATATACATTTTCGCCGCTGGTAATAATCATATCTTTTAAACGATCTACTATATAAAAGTCCCCATCAGTATCCTGATAAGCCAGATCGCCGGTATGCAGCCAACCATCCCTCAACGCTTGCGCCGTTTCTTCCGGCCGGCCCAAATAACCAGCCATCACGCTAGGCCCCCGCACGACTAACTCGCCAATTTCACCATTCTCTAAAACCTGGCCGTCATCCGCCATGATGCAAACATCTAGGCCGGGTATGGCGCTGCCAATAGAACCAATTTTGATTCTATCCGGCGAGCTGATCGTAACTACCGGCGAAGCTTCTGACAAGCCATAGCCCTCAACAATAACCCGGCCGGATTTGCGGGAAAACTGTTGGTATACTTCCTGGAGCAAAGAAGATCCGCCAGAAACATAAAGCCTTACTTTTTGGAAATCAATCGCATTGCCCCACACTGCAAACAGTTTAAACATTGTTGGGATGGCAAATACCACGCTGATGCCCGTATCGCGGATAACACCGACGACCTCACGGGCAAAGGTTTCCACAACCGTAATGCTGGCGCCATTGAATAAAGGAACCAGTACGGCGCAGGTCCAAGCAAAAGCATGATACATCGGCAGCACACACAACACGTGGTCTTTAGCAGTAATTTTCAGCCGTTCTGTAACCGCTTCCGCATTACTGACCAAATTGCGATGGGTAAGCATTGCCCCTTTCGGATTGCCAGTTGTACCTGAAGTGTAAATAATTGTACAAACCGCATGCGGATCACTGGCGATCGGCACTGCCGCTGCCGGAATATCCAGTTCCGTCAACGTCGAAGCAAATTCAGGAATCACTAGTTGCTTCAGTGCTTGGTCATAGCCATAACTGTGCAGTTCTTCCGCCAATTCCAAATGCCCCATTGTTATTAATGTTTTCATCTGCGAATTTTGGACAATAA
>CAYUNV010000023.1:13833-23802 GCA_964446265.1 uncultured Negativicutes bacterium
AAGGTACCACCACAGCACCGAGACTGGTAATAGCCAAGTAGCTATAAATAAACTCGTTTGAATTTTTAGCGAACAAACCAACATTTTCCCCAGGACGGACGCCCTGCTGATAGAAAAAATCCCGGTACAAAATTACCTGTTTCTGCAGTTGGCCATACGTTATTTCCTGCTGGCCGCCATAAAGAGCCACTTGTTCCGCAGCTCCCCGATACATCAGTTGATGAACAAGCATTGTTTCCCCCCTGTTTCTTACATAATATTAAATTATAGCATATTTATCGCAGATCTCCTACTGGCTTTTTCTTTTATCTTACCTTTTATCTTATACACAAACCTATAATGCCCCCTGCCAGGTATCTCAACCGCAGCACAGGCAGCTCCATTCAAACTTTAACTTGCGTTCCCATTTTGTTCAGCAGCCAACAAATAATCGGCCGCCCGGCGATGCGGGCCGGCAAAACAAAGCTGCGGCCATTCCGAAGAAGCAAACCAGCCCCAACGAATATGTTTGTCCGGGTTATAACCAGGTTCTTGTTCCTCCTGCAATAAAATAGTACCGCAAAAAAACGAAAGTTCCCATTTTCGATGGCTGAAAAGATGGCTAAGTTCAAAGAGTTTTTCCCTGAGCATTACCGTTGCCCCAACCGACTTTTGCAAATATTCGTTCACCCTTGCTTCAATCCTCGCTTCGGACTCGATTTCCACAGTGGGAAATTCCCACATGCCGGCCAACAATCCTGTATTGGGCCTTTGGAACAATAAATACTTGCCGTCTTTCCGAACAGCCACCGCAGCCAGACGAATGGTCTTGACCGGTATTTTTTGTTTTTTAACCGGCAACTCATTTTGACGCTGCTGCCCGACTGCGCAGCAAAATTCCGCAACCGGGCAACCGCCGCACCGCGGGTTACGCGGCAAACAAACAGTCGCACCGAGTTCCATCAAAGCCTGATTAAAGTCACCCGGCCGGTCGGCAGGAATTGTTTGTTGGACAAGTTCCGTAATTTTTCTTTTTACACTTGTTCGGGAAATTTCTTCTTCTATGCAATACAAACGGCTGAATACCCTAAGGACATTGCCATCCACCGCCGGTTCCCGCTGTCCGTAGGAAATACTGAGAATAGCGCCCGCCGTGTATTCGCCAATCCCTGCTATGGACCGAATGTCCGTCTTGTTGTCCGGTACCTGCCCGCCGTAGGAACTGCATACTTCGCGGACTCCACGCAATAAGTTACGAGCTCGTGCATAGTAGCCCAATCCTTGCCAATGCTGCATCACTTCGTCTTCCGTGGAAGCGGCCAGCGCCTGTGCATCCGGATAGCGATTTATCCAACGTTCATAATACGGCTTTACTGCTTCTACACGGGTTTGCTGCAGCATCACTTCAGAAACCCATACCCTATAAGGATCCTTACTGCGCCGCCAAAGCAAGTCTCTGGCAGTACTGTCATACCAACGCAGCAAACGATCCGCAAAACTTTCCGGCATAGTAGCGCTCCTTCATTCCAACAATTGATAAATACTTAAAAATTCCTTACTTTGAGAAAAAACACGAGACAGTCTACCTTTCTTGGGCAAAGCATTGTATAATTCTATTGTATCAATAGCGCATTATCATTTGAAAGGGGTTAAAGTATGGCATTAATTAATGAAAATTATTTGAAATTGCAAGGCAGTTACCTGTTTGCTGAAATCGCCAAGCGGGTAGCCAATTTTAAAATTGAAAATCCCACCGCCAACATCATCCGGTTGGGAATTGGCGATGTCACCAAGCCTCTTGCACCAGCCGTCATTGAAGGGCTACATAAAGCCGTTGTTGAAATGGCCTCTGCAGAAACTTTCCGCGGTTATGGTCCGGAGCAAGGCTATCAATTCTTGATCCAAAAGGTTATTGAGTTCGACTACAAACCACTTGGTGTTTCTTTGGAAGAAGACGAAGTTTTCATCAGCGATGGTTCGAAAAGCGATGTCGGCAACTTCCAGGAAATTTTCCAAATGGATAATGTCGTCGCTATCACCGATCCGGTGTATCCCGTTTACCTTGACACCAATGTCATGGCTGGCAGAACCGGCGACTTCCAACCCGATGGACATTTCGGAAAAGTTGTTTATATGGCTTGTAATGCTGAAAATCAATTTAAACCGGAACTTCCGAAAGAAAAAGTCGACCTGATCTACTTGTGCGTTCCCAACAATCCGACCGGAACAGCCCTTACCCGCACCGACTTGAAGAAATGGGTCGATTATGCCAAAGATCATCAATCAATCATTCTGTACGATGCCGCATACGAAGCCTATATTCAAGAGGACGATGTTCCACACAGCATTTATGAAATTGAAGGTGCGAAAGAAGTTGCCGTCGAATTCCGCTCCTTCTCCAAAAAAGCCGGTTTCACCGGAACCCGCTGTGCTTTCACCGTCGTTCCAAAATCGGTCATGGCATTCACCAAAGACGGAAAAGAATACCCGTTAAATCCGTTGTGGAACAGACGTCAGACGACCAAATTCAACGGAGTTCCTTATATCATCCAACGCGGTGCCGAAGCTGTTTATTCACCGGAAGGCCAGCAGCAAATCCGCGATATTATTACTTATTATATGACCAACGCCAAAATCATTACTGAAGGCTTAAAAAGCATCGGGTTGCAAGTTTTCGGCGGTGTTAATGCTCCTTACATTTGGCTAAAAACGCCAAACGGAATGGATTCCTGGTCATTTTTCGATAAGCTTCTTTCGGAAGCCCATATTGTCGGCACCCCCGGCACCGGCTTCGGCCCCTCCGGTGAAGGGTATTTCCGCTTAACCGCTTTTGGAAATCGGGAAAATACCGAAGATGCAGTGGCTAGAATCAAAACGAGATTGAAAATTTAAACGATGGTTTGTTTAAAACGGCTTGCAGCCAAAGGCTGCAAGCCGTTTTTCCAATTATCGACCGGTAAACTTATTCCGCCCCATTCAAAAACAGGTCCCACTCATTTCTGTTATTTTTTGAACGAATCGTAAATTTTCTTATACTCCGGGGTCGGAGGAATTAAAGTATAGATATACAAATGCACTCCATTCGGGTCATCGACCACAAAACTCCGTTCACCCCAGGGCTTATTCTGTACATTCTGCAAAATCCGCAGCCCTTCTTCTTTCAACCGCCGGTATTCTGCATCTACATCCTCAACTTCAAACGACAAAATAAGGCCTTTCCCATTAAAAAATTCACCTTCATCGCGCTGCGGCAGCACAAAGCTAATTCCAATTGCCGGCATATCTTGCGCAATCAGTTCAATATACCAGTCACTTTCGTAAACCAGTTGAAAATGAAAATGCTTCATATAGAATTCTTTCGATTCCTGCAATTTCATAGTACTGATTGTTGAATCAACACGACTGATCTTCATGACTATGCACCTCACCAAAAATTCATTTCATGCTAATATGCGTTCTGACATACTATTTTCGTTATCTGCACCCGCAAATCCTGCCCTATCAGCAATCAGCATGCTATAGGAATTCATATTTCCTGGCCATTAATGCTTCAGCTTTCTTTGGGCAAGATTGTCCGTCCCGTATTTGCGGATTCCCTGTGCCTCCAATTCAGCAGCATATTGGTCCAAATCGAAAGCAGGATCATTGGGATGAAAGGTTTCGGTACCGGTAAATTTCCACTTACCGTCCAGTTTGCTGAGCGTAAAACAAAGAAAGGTTCGTTTCACATTACCAGACAACGCCATCGCGTTCACAAGTTCCCGCGTATAAAGGCACATCCCACGGATCGTTGCCGGTTCTGCATCGGTTATTTCAACATAGCGGAGAGTAAATTTGCCGTAAAAACCTAACCAATCACTAAACTCCTGTTCCGAAAGGTTGCGGGAAATCACGTCAATCTTCTGCAGTTGCACCAAATCACGATTTTCAAAAGCGTTCATGCGCAGTAATAACAAACGAATCGCCTCATTCTCAGCATTCGAAACGTATTTTTCCAGACTCATGATACTGGTAAGTTCCACCGCAGTTCCCCACATTCTAACTCCGACCAGATCGGTGCGGACTTTCGCATCAAAAGCAACCGCCATTCCATCATGCCGGTATTCCTTCTCCAAGTGTGTCGGCTGGTATTTCTTTCCGTTTTCGCCTAAAATACCGTAAGTTCCATCTGACGCAATATATCGGATAGTCCCCTTCATATGAATTGTTTCATAGGAAGGTTCACTGGCCAAAACAGGTCCGGACGACAAGAAAACATACATTGTTACCAACAAAATCAAAATTGGTTTTATATACTTTGCCTGCAAAACAATCGCCCTCTTTTCTAAATACCTGCGGACATTATGTTTCGAAATGTTATTCCATTCCACTTCGATTTGTTCCGCTTATTTTTTCCGGTTCGTCGGGCTGTATCTATTTCCGCCGGCCTTGCCTGCCGAATTGCGGACTGCACTCTTCCCCTCACCGGTCTTGTCTGTCGGTTTACGGACGGTACTCTTTCCACCACCAGCCTTGCCTGCCGAATTGTGGACTGCGCTCTTCCCCTCACCGGTCTTGTCTGCCGGTTTACGGACGGTACTCTTTCCACCACCGGCCTTGCCTGCCGAATTGCGGACTGCACTCTTCCCCTCACCGGTTGTTGCGCTATGTCCGGGCTTGCCGGAACTTTTAGCAGGCTTGTTTTTTCCCGGCGCACTTTTCGACTTGGCCACCTCGGTTTTGCTAGCCACCGGTTTCCTTCTGCTGCGCACCGGGTTACCCGCTGCATCCTGCTGCACAATTTCCGCTTTGATCCCTTTTTCAATCATTTGTAAATATCCATCATCGCGGGATGCAACGAATGTTACGGCCAGTCCGGTTTCACCGGCCCGTCCCGTACGGCCGATCCGGTGGATATAGCTTTCCACATCATGCGGAATATCATAATTAAAAATATGCGTAACCCCTTCAATATCCAAGCCACGGGCAGCAATGTCCGTAGCAACCAGCACTTGTAATTTAGCCTGGCGAAAACGGCGGATAACCTGCTGCCGTTTAGCCTGGGACAACTCCCCATGCAACTCGTCCGTAGCATAACCCAATTTAGCCAACTCAGTATTGAGTTCGCTGACCCGTTGTTTACTGATGCAAAAAACAATCGCCAAATACGGTTGGTACTCGGACAGCATTTTATGCAGCGTACTCAATTTTACTTCATCGTCTTTGGTCCGGACCGCAATTTGTCGGATCTCGTCCAAGGTAACCCGCTCCGTCTTAACATGGAGGTTCGACGGATTACGCATGTACAATTTGGCAAGAGCGCGAACCGGTTCCGGAATGGTTGCCGAAAACAGCATCATTTGCCGTTTGGAGGATGTATTGACAACCAATTGTTCGACATCCTCCCAAAAGCCCAGCTTCAACAATTGATCCGCTTCGTCAATGACCAGCTTGGATATGCCGGAAAGGCGGATTGTTTCCCGCTTCAAGTGGTCGAGCAAACGTCCGGGCGTCCCCACCACAATATGGACTTCCTGCTGCAGTTTTTTCTTTTGCAGTTCGATATCCGTTCCCCCGCATACCGTCAAAACATGAATATCGTTCCCAGGGGTAAGTTTTTTTACTTCCCCGGCAATCTGGACAACCAATTCACGGGTCGGAGCAATAATCAACGCTTGGACCCACTGTTTTTTTACATCAATTGCCGCCAGGATCGGCAGGAGAAACGCCAACGTCTTTCCTGTACCGGTTTGGGCCTGGGCAATCACATCTTTCCCGGCTAACAGTAAGGGAATTGCCTGCTGCTGGATCGGAGTCGGCACGGTAAAACCGGCCTTTTGCAGTAAATCATTCATTTCTGGTTTTATTCCAAGTTTTAAAAAATCTGTTTTCACGATCAAAACTCACTTCCTTATTCTATCATAACTATATTATGGCCATAACCTTGGTTTTTGGTTTGTATCAGCAAGTCAACTGTGATGTATCAGTATAGCATTTTTTTTCATCACTGCCTACCCCGCAATTTATGCAAAAAAAGAAGCGGATCAAAGTCTTAGCTTCAAAACGCCTCTTCTCACAACAGCACATCCGTTATATGATTTTCGTCGTCCATTCTTCCACGTTCCAGATCGCGCTCACCCAGTCTTCGTAAAAATCCGGTTCATGCGAAACCAGCAACAAGGTGCCTTTGAATTCCTTCAAAGCTCTTTTCAGTTCTTCCTTCGCCTCAACATCAAGATGGTTGGTCGGTTCATCCAGCACCAGCCAATTCGCTTCGCGCAGCATCAGCTTGCACAACCGGACTTTGGCACTTTCCCCACCGCTCAATACCATCATTTGGCTTGTAATATGTTCATTAGTTAATGCACATTTCGCCAACGCGGCCCGCACTTCAAAATTCGTCAGCCCGGGGAACTCCTCCCAAACTTCTTCCATCGCTGTCCGCGTATTATGCTGGCTTGATTCTTGTTCAAAATAAGCCGGATACAAGTTGTCACCCAGTACAGACTTCCCGGAAATCGGTTGGATCTGTCCTAATAGTGTTTTTAACAGAGTCGACTTGCCAACGCCATTCACACCGCGAATCGCGATTTTCTGGCCGCGTTCCAGGGATATGGTAACCGGCTTGGTCAACGGTTCATCGTAACCAAGCACCAAATCAGCCGCTTCAAAAACAAACCGGCCGGGTGTCCTGGCTTCCCGGAATTGGAAAACCGGTTTCATTTTTTCCCGCGGTTTTTCTAATATCTCCATTTTGTCCAACCGTTTTTGCCGGCTGTTCGCCATACCGCGGGTTGCAACCCGGGCTTTATTTCGGGCGATGAAATCCTCCATCTTTTCCACTTCTTGCTGCTGCCGTTCATAAGCCCGCTGTTCCTGGCTTTTTTTGATCGCATGCATCTGTTGAAACTGCTCATAATTCCCCGTATAACGGGTAAGGATCGTATTCTCCACATGATAAATGACATTGATTACCGCGTTCAAAAACGGAATATCATGCGATACGAGAATAAAACTGTTTTCATAATTCTGCAAGAACCGGGTAAGCCATTCAATGTGTTGCACATCCAAATAGTTCGTCGGCTCATCCAGGATCAGCACCGTAGGATTTTGCAACAATAGTTTAGTCAATAATACTTTGGAACGCTGACCGCCGCTTAAATCGCTGACATCCCGATCCAGGCCGATTTCACCCAGTCCCAATCCATTGGCCAGTTCCTCAATTTTGGCATCAATCGTATAAAAGCCGCTATGATCCAACAAATCTTGAATTTCGCCTACTTCGTCCATCATGCTCTGCAAGGCTTCCGGCGCCAAGTCCGGATCACTCATTTTATCGTAAAACGCCAGCATTTCCGCTTCCATGGCAAACATGGGCTGAAACGCTTCCCGCAAAGCGTCGCGGATCGTTTTCCCTTTTGTTAATACAGAGTGCTGATCCAGGTAGCCGATTGTTACCCGGTTCGACCACTCCACTTTCCCCTCATCCGGCTCAAGCTGGCCGGTTATAATGTTCAATATCGTTGATTTACCTTCCCCATTTGCGCCGACAAAACCAACATGTTCTCCCTTCAACAAACGGAAAGAAGCACCTTCGAGGATTTTTCTGGCGCCAAACCCATGGGAAACATTTTCCACAGTTAATACACTCATGCTATTTCTCCTACCTTATAATTCTCAAAAAAGGCCTAAACGACCAAAACACTTCTATTATTTTAGCGCACGCGAAATGATGCTGTCAATTCCGTCAGAGACGAAAATCTATAACTGATACAACAGGCGATGATCTTTAATCAATCATTGCACAACTTCCTGAACGCGGCCAATAATGCCGGTTTCCAAACGAACCTTAATCCCTCTGTGGTGAACGGCGCTGTTGGTCAGAATATCTTTCACAACGCCCTCCGTCAGTTGACCGGACCGTTGGTGTTGCTTTTGGACAATCTTTACGACACTGCCGATTTTGATATTTTTCCGTTCCGTACCATTCATCAAATGACCTCCCTATTTTCCCCGCCAGCCGCAAAAAGTTCCAGAAACCGGCTGTGGTTATGGTTGTATTGCAATTCGATATCCACAATTAATTTCCTTGTAATTTCCATGTCATCCGCCGTCGTCGCTGCCGTTTGGCGGGCTGCCCTGATTTTTTGCCACATGGATTGCAGCAAGTGCATTGTTGTCTGCAGGCCGTATATATAAAATGGTTTTTTAAAAATAAAATTCACAAAAAAGTGTTCCAGTATTATTTCCGGGGTGTAATGGCCAACTGGCGAAAAAGCAGACGTTTCATCCATCCTGAAGTAATTTTCCGTCAGTGCGCAGTGCAAGGAGCGGCCGATTTCTTCTTCGCAGGGAATAGCTAAAATCCGTTGGATCGCAGCGGCTAAAAATTCCAATCGTTCTTCCAAACTCATCGACCGGCACTGCATGATATCGATAAAGTGAGTTTCCAATTCAAAATAATAATGCAATAGCTGATAGCGCGACTGTTGTTCGGGAAACGTTTCCACTGCATAGTCCGTCAGAGACTGTTGCCTGGGTGAACGGTCGCTGCGGACAATTGCTAACGGTTCCACCCGCAACAGTTTTTTGAACGCTGCCGGACAGAGCAGGCTCAACGTCAATTCAACACCCCGGCTCGTATTCATCGGATAGCGGGGAAAGGTCTTACAAACCCCATCCAAATGGTCATGGCCTGCTTCCCTATGCAGACGGCATAAATTCGACGATTCAAGAAAACAGCATACTCCACTGGAATTCTTGGCAATCGCAGCATACTCCCCTAATCCCGGTTTAACCAGAGTCACAAAGGCCTGGTGGAATTCTTCGCTGCCACCCCGCTCCGTGAACCACTTTTCATTCCGCCGATAGCTTTCCTGATCGACTGTTATGACCCAGTCATTGCGGCAACAGGCCCCGCACATCTCACAGGCAAAATCTTCGAATACATCAAGGTACAGATACACTTCGCATTTTCACCGCCTTCAACTGTCTCTTGTTTTCAGCTTCCGCAACGCAGGGATCACAAGGAGCACCGTGAGGAGACTGGATCCGAAATCTGAAACAGGGCCGGCCAGCCAAACGCCTTGTATGCCTAAAAAACGCGGCAGAATTAACAACAGAGGGATTAATATAATAACTTGCCGGGACATGCTTAACAGCAACGCGTACATCGGCCGGGCAGTCGCCTGGTAAAATGCTGCGCCAATCACCTGCAAGCCAACGACCGGCAGCATGCATAAAAAAAGTTTTAATCCGCCCGACCCGATCTCGATCAGCATAGGATCATCACTGAACAACCGGACCACATACACATCAAACAGCAGGACCACGGCAAAACCGGCAGTCGAAACAGCGGTTGCCCAAAGAGCAGCCAGCTTCACTGTTTTGCGGACCCGTTCATAATTTTGCGCGCCAAAATTGTAGCCGATAATCGATTGCGCGCCCTGGCTGATGCCAAAAACCGGCATCAAGATCAACATGTGGATCCGGCTGATAACACCCATGGCAGCAACCGCGATCTGGCCGCCGCAGGAAACCAATGTGTAGTTGAATAAGCTGACTACCAGGCTGGCAGCAATTTGCATAAAAAATACAGAGGAACCCATTTTGACAATTTCATGCACGATTGCCCTGTCGAGAAAAAAATTTTCCAGTCTCAGTTTCAAATACGCTTTGGGCCGCAAAAAATGGCCTACTACCCAGCAGGCTGCAACCGCTTGGGCAATAACCGTCGCCAGTGCTGAGCCGCGGATCCCCATCCCCAAAACGAAAATAAATAACGGATTGAGGAGCGCATTTAAAACAGCAGCGATGATCATTGTCATCATCGCGATTTTCGGGTTGCCTTCCGCACGGATAATATTGTTCAACCCAAACCCAACAAACATAAAAGCATTGCCTAAAACGATAATCTGCGAAAAATCACGGGCCAACGACAAAACATCTTCCGTTGCCCCCAACCCGGCTAAAATTGGATCCAACAACAATAACACACCTGCCGACAACAAA
>CAYUNV010000024.1:0-10699 GCA_964446265.1 uncultured Negativicutes bacterium
CATGGTCAACGTGACCGATTGTACCGATGTTAACATGCGGTTTTGTTCTTTCAAACTTCTTTTTTGCCATTTTTTTGCCTCCCTTAATTTTAATTTTAACTCAGCATATAATTGATTGGAAAACCCGGCTTGCACCAAACTTATAGCAACGGCAGAAGCCGTTGGCTGCATTTATGGCCATCGGATTATTGAGAAAATTTTATACTTTTGATGGACCAACAAATTCCTAGTTCATAACAGTACAATATTCATCATGAGACGAAAAATTCCTGCCTAAATTAAAAAAACCTTGTTATCACAAGGTTGATTGTTAATGGTGGCGGCGCACGGATTTGAACCGCGGACACTGCGGGTATGAACCGCATGCTCTAGCCAACTGAGCTACGCCGCCATATGGAGCTAGTGACCGGGATTGAACCGGTGACCTTATCCTTACCAAGGATACGCTCTACCGACTGAGCTACACCAGCATTGGTTGCGGGGACAGGACTTGAACCTGTGACCTTCGGGTTATGAGCCCGACGAGCTGCCAGCTGCTCCACCCCGCGATATTATATGCTTCATTAAAAAAATGGTGGAGGGAGGTGGATTCGAACCACCGAAGTCGAAGACGGCAGATTTACAGTCTGCTCCCTTTAGCCACTCGGGAATCCCTCCATGTTGTGTCAATGGAGCTGGCGAGAGGAATTGAACCCCCAACCTGCTGATTACAAGTCAGCTGCTCTACCAATTGAGCTACGCCAGCACTAGCTGCTCTCTCAGTGACAAAAGTTATTATATATCAGCCATTTCATTATGTCAATGCCTTTTTTCATGGTTGTGAAAAGAATTTAACAACCATTTCTCTTTTCTTTAACCCAATTCAATAATTCTAACATTACTAGCCTTATATGTCTGGTCGTCTTTTTGCCCAATTTGATGAAAAAGCAAGTTATTACCATCAAATTCACCAGGCCACGCAGCAAGAATGGTCTGCTTTTTACTAAGTTGTTTTATAAGCTGCAAAGGATCAATTTTTAAAACCGGAGCAAATAAAACTTGCATATCATCCAACAAAATAACATCGGCATCTTTATCCGCGAGGATTTTTCCCATAATAACCGGCGCCTCCTGCGAACGAACCTTAGGAATTAACTCCAAAAACTCTTCTGTTAACAGAGCATTGCAGTCAACATATTCCCAACCCCGCATAGTAGCTAACTCACGCAATAGTTTACTTTTTCCACTTCCAGGTTGCCCGACAATAAGAACTAACTGTTCCGGATTTTTTTGTGCTTCGCGGACACATTCCACTACAAATTGCATAGTTACCGGCATTCAAACCCCTCCTATTTTCAAGGTATGCAACCAGCTATGCCATAGTAATTCCACATAAACTCGTTTATCCCTGTTTATCCAAATTAAAAATTGGCGTTCTAGTTAGCAGAACGCCAATTCATTCAATCCTCATTAATATCATTATAGTCTGCCAACTCAGCCTGTACTTCACGGTTTAGTCCAGCTAGTCCTTTGTATCGGCAGCTAAAATCTTCATCGTCAGCCCGGTTATCCAGATATCGTTCCAATTTCCTCTTGACTCGCTGCAGCGCATTGTCAATCGATTTTACATGCCGCTCCAGTTCAACAGCAATCTCTTGGTATGATTTTCCGTCAAGGTACGACATCAAGACTTTCCACTCAAGATCACTCAGTATTTCTCCCATTTTTTCTTCGATATCAATAAACTCTTCTCGACTAATTACTAATTCTTCCGGATCAGATATTTTAGATCCAGACAATACATCAAGTAAAGTCCGATCTGAATCCTCGTCATAGATCGGTTTATTCAATGAAACGTATGAGTTCAAAGGAATATGCTTTTGCCGTGTTGCGGTTTTAATCGCCGTAATAATTTGCCGGGTTACACACAATTCAGCAAACGCCCGGAACGAAGAAAGCTTATCGTTGCGAAAATCGCGAATGGCTTTATATAAACCAATCATACCTTCTTGAATAATATCTTCCCGTTCCGCACCAATCAAAAAGTAGGATCGGGCCTTCGCCCGAACAAAATTCCTATACTTATTAATTAAGTATTCCTGAGCGATCGCGTCGTTTTCATCTTTGACCCCAAGCACAATTTCTTCATCGGTCATGTTTTCAAAGCAACTGTATGAATCGCGTTGAACGTTAGCCCGCATCGCATCGCCCCCAATAAAACGTATCAAAAAATAAAATACGCAAGCGTTTCTTCATCATATTACCGATAAATTATCGCTTACTCTTAAAGATGATTATACTCTACACGTCCTGTTTCGTCAAGGCATTGTTGTATACGCTAACGGTTGCGCCGCAAGTCTTCCAGGCGTTTGGCAACATGGCTGTCGAGGCGCTCATGCACCTCTTGCCTTCCATTGGTCAATACCGTCGGCGCATAGGCCATGCCAATCATTTTTTTTACCTCGGCGATATCCCGATACAGTTCCCGGCAAGAAATACGATACGCACCGGCACCAAGGATCGCCATCTGCTCGTCACTGTCGGATGTGACAACATAAACCCGTTCCCCCTGGCGAACCAATTGGTACGCAAGCCTTTCAATATAGCTGTCGGCCGTCAATCCCTCACGGGTATAAACAACAATAATGCCTCCCCGCTCTTCTTCGGTTGTCACAGCCCCTTGTACCTTTTGCGCATCAAAAACCAACCTAACCTGCAACCCCCTGTATGCGCCGTAACCGGATAAAAGTTCAACCAATTTATCTCGGGCATGCTCCAAATCAACCGTTTTGGCCAGCATATCATCCCAAGCGTTGATCACATTGTACCCATCCACTAATAAAAAATCCTTTGCCACGCTATGCGTCCTCCTACGGGTTGTTGGCCTTCACACAGCCTGAAAGACCCCTCCCTATTAGCTCGGGGATTAACAGGCTGTAGTTCGAAGTAAATTCGACTACACTTCAGATGGTGTTATACCCCATCTGAAGCAAGTCCACATTTGTTTTTTTCGCCCCGTTGCCGCAACACCTCATACAACAACAAAGAGCAAGCTACAGACGCATTTAAAGACGAAATCCGCCCCCGCATCGGGATGCGAACAAGATAATCACATTGCTGCTTTACCAATCTGCCCAGTCCTTTGCCTTCGTTTCCTACGACAATCAGAACCGGATCCGTAAAGTCTATATCAAAGTAATTTTTATCGCCATCAGCATCAGCGCCGACAACCCAAATGCCTTGCTTTTTCAGTTTGTCAATTGTTTGGGTAACATTGCCGATTCTTGCCACCGGAACATATTCGATAGCACCGGCTGATGTTTTGGCAACCGTTGCCGATAAGGGACAACTTCGCCGTTGCGGCAATAAAACGCCGTGCACCCCTGCTGCATCAGCGGTCCGCAAAATAGCCCCCACATTATGCGGGTCTTCCAATTCATCCAGCAAAACAATAAATGGCGCCTCGTTTTTTTGATACGCCGAGGCAAGGATTGTTTCAATATCCGCATAAGGAACCGGAGAAACCAACGCGGCAATCCCCTGGTGACGCAGTCCGCCGGATAAGCTATCCAACTTTGCCGAATCGATTTCTTGGATCAACAGGCCTTTTTGGCGAGCCAAATTGATTATTTCCAGGATCGATCCATGTTTCTCACCCCGAGCCATTAACAATTTGTTAATGGCTCGTCCACTTTTGATCGCCTCTCTGACACTGTTGCGACCAACAATCATTTCTTCTGTCATAAACCCCACTCCCTACCTGGTTTGCGAAGAACTTCCCTGCATGGCGGCAAGCCGCCCACACGTCAATTCTCCCTCACCGCAATAGCTGTCAGTTACGCAGGTCGGTCCCGCTTTACCAAACAGCAAAGGTGCGGCTTTTTTTGCCTCCGCAAGCATCATTTCCGCCATTTGCCGTATTTCCCATTGAGCGCGCTGGCAACAACGCAGTGTAAAGAAATGCAGCAAGGAGCGAGCATTCATCGTAATAACAATCTTTGTTTCCGTCGCATTTGCCAGACAGTAGCGAGCATCTTCCGCCGCAATGCCGCGTTCCGTCAAATCACCGTACACCGTACGGATTTGATCCATTAAGGCCACAAACTTCTCTTTGGCAATAGGATCTTTTTCAACCATCGGCGGTACAATATACTCAAAATCATGTTCCGCTACATAGCGCTGCGACTGCTGCGAATAGGAAGCAATCCGATGGCGCACCAGTTGATGGGTTAATACCCGAGAGACTCCTTCAACAGCAAATGTAAAGCTTACATGCTCGAACGTCGATAAATGTCCCATCGTAATGATCCTGGTTAATAAATTTTGGATTTGTGACTGTGACAATTTTTCCACCAATTGCTCTGCGCCGATCGGCGAATAACATAATCTAGCCGCCATTGCCACCGT
The DNA here is from genome assembly GCA_964446265.1 of uncultured Negativicutes bacterium. Classification (GTDB taxonomy): domain Bacteria; phylum Bacillota; class Negativicutes; order CTSoil-072; family CTSoil-072; genus CTSoil-072. The sequence continues at coordinate 4,387 of CAYUNV010000024.1, forward strand.
TCTCTCCGGTTCCGGCGTATGCTCAATCAATTTTACTCTCATCATTTATCACCAAACTTTTCATAATGATCGATAATTCCCCGGGAAATAATTGCAACTGCCTTTTCCGTGATCTCCAATAGTCTCTCTTGTTCCGCAGCAAGATATAAATAACCCAACAGAGCTTCGAAACCTGTACTGTAACGATAATCGCTGATGGAAGCATTCTTGGCGGGCTTGGATTTTGTATTACGTCCCCGCCGGACGATATTCGCTTCTTTTTCCGTCAAAATGCCGGACAATTCACGTACAGCCAGCGCTTGCATGGCAGCAGAAACCATTTGTGCGCCATAAGTGTGCAGCACCCGAACCTTGTTCTGCTCGTATTGCAACAACGTGGTCCGGATATACAAATTAAAAAACGCGTCGCCAATATAGGCCAAAACCAGGGGCGGAATTTGCTCCGGCGCCGGCAATCCTTCGCCTATATCGCGACCAGATGGCAACGCCTTTTCCATCAAAAATTGAAAGTGGTTAAATTTCATTTGCGTTTCCATCTTACGCCTAGCGGAGTATCCTCCAGTTGGATCCCAATTTCCGTCAAATTGTCCCTGATCCGATCCGCTACCGTCCAATTTTTGGTTTGGCGGGCATCTTGCCGGATTCCGATAATAATGTCCATCAATTGGTCAACAATCGCCCCATCTTCCGCAGCGACTTCCGGTTGCGTTAACTGCAAACCTAAGATATCCAGCAATTCTGCAAAAATACTCTGCACCAGTTGTATCGCATCATAATTATGCAAAATTTTTCCCGCCACAATTCCACTATGATATGTATTGATTTCTTTCGCCAGGCCAAACAACACGCTTACTGCCAAGGCCGTATTAAAATCGTCGTCCATGGCATCATAAAAGTCAATCTTTGCCTGTTTGCCCGCCAAACACAGTTTATCTGCTTCTTCACTTTCCTGTATGCCGGCTGGTAATTTTGCCAGGTAAGTCAAATTTTCATTGGCAGTCCGCAACCGTTCCAAGCTTCTTTCCGCTTCAGTGAGGCGCTCGTCACTGAAATCCAGCGGACTGCGGTAATGCGTAGCAATAATGAAATAGCGCAAGGTTTCCGGCCGATAATGGGCCAGTATGTCATTGACCAAGAAAAAGTTCCCCAGCGATTTACTCATCTTTTCTTCATTCACCGTGATAAAACCATTATGCAGCCAATAATGTACAAAGTCTTCCTGTCCCGTGTAGGCTACCGATTGAGCAATCTCGTTTTCATGATGGGGGAAAATCAAATCACTTCCGCCGCCATGGAAATCAAAGCTGCTTCCCAGGTATTTCAAAGACATGGCAGAACATTCGATATGCCAACCCGGTCTCCCCGGCCCCCAAGGGCTATCCCATGCAGGTTCTCCAGGTTTGGCGCTTTTCCACAAGGCAAAATCCATCGGATGACGTTTACGGTCATCTACATCAACACGGGCGCCGGCCTGCATATCTTCCAGATCACGTCCGCTAAGCTTGCCATAGACAGGGAAATTTTGCACACTATAGTAAACATCGCCGTCAATTTCATACGCAAACCCTTTGTCGACCAACCCGGAAACCATGTCTATAATCTCTTTCATGTGATCCGAAACCCGTGGATATACATCAACCCTACGGATATTCAGTTGATCCATTACTTCAAAATAGGCCTGAATATACCGCCCTGCAATCACGTCCCAAGAAATCCCTTCCCGATTGGCAGCATTAATAATCTTATCATCTACATCAGTAAAATTTTGAATGTGTGTGACTTTATAGCCCAATTTTTCAAAGTATCGATGGATGACATCCCAAGTAATGAAAGGACGGGCATTGCCAATATGCGGCTGATTGTACGGAGTGACTCCACAAACATAAATTTTGACCTTTCCTTCTTCAAGCGGGATAAATTCTTCTTTTTTGCGGGTTAGCGTATTATAAACTCGCAGTGTCATTTTTTTTCAACTCCCTTTCAAGCTGAGAAATTCGTTGTTCCAACCTTGATAAATTCCTTTGCATACAGAGCAGCATCTCTGCTTCCGGGTCCGGCAAGGCATCATGCTGTAAATCGATATCTACATCACCGGATAAGCGCGAAATAATTTTTTCGCCCTCATGAATTACTACTTTTCCCGGAATACCAACCACCGTAGAATTGGGCGGGACTTCTTTCAACACGACAGAACCGGCGCCAATTTTCGAATTATCCCCTACTTTAAAAGAGCCCAATACCTTGGCTCCGGTAGCCACTACCACATTATTGCCGATCGTTGGGTGCCGTTTCCCTTTTTCTTTGCCCGTACCGCCTAGCGTAACGCCTTGGTACAAGGTAACATTATCACCGATTTCCGCAGTTTCGCCGATCACCACACCAGTCCCATGATCGATAAACAAACCTTCGCCAATGGTTGCCCCCGGGTGGATCTCTATGCCCGTCAAAAAGCGGGCAAAATTAGAGATCATCCTAGGCAGCAAAATCCAACCGCGTTGGTAAAAATAATGAGAAATGCGATACATCCAGATTGCATGGAGACCGGAGTAACACAATAATACCTCAAGCACGCTGCGCGCTGCCGGATCACGTTCAAAGATGACTTGAATATCTTTTTTTATCCGCTTAAACACCAATCTCTCCTCCTAATTAGAAAAACCTGCTTGCACCAAGCTCGGACAACGATAGCAGCAGCGCCAAAGAAGATAGTCACGCTTTGAACAAAACAAAAAACCACCATCTCGACAGAGACGGTGGTCCGCGGTCCCACTCTGTTTAGGCCAAAATACAAATCAGCCTCACTTCGACGCAATAACGGTTGCATCCGGAACGACCTACTGCTTTGTTCAGCCATCCTGCTCACAGGCGCACTTCGGAAGGATCAGCTGTGACAACGTTTCCAGCTAAAGCGTTGTCTCTCTGAACAGCCAATTCCACTTACTCTTCCTGTTCATCGCATTTCCGAGTAATGTAATTATAATTGAATTATACTAAGCGAAAAATAGGGTGTCAATCAGATTTTCGCCAAAGTAGCTCCAATTCTTTTCAAAGTCCTGTCTTTGCCAAGGATCGGGATGATATGAAAGAGTTCCGGCCCATGATTTTTGCCGGTTAATAAGATCCTGATTGGCATATATACTTTTTTACCACCGAGTTTTAATTCTTTCGTGATTGCCTTCAAAAGCGCTTTCACGCCAGGAACATCGACAGTCTCCATAGCTTGCAGCTTCTCCCTGAAGGATGCTACAACCGACTGAAGATCGGCATCGCCAAGAACCAGCCGCGCCTCATCATTTTCAAACTCAACTTGATCATTAAAAAAGAGGTCGACATGGTCAACGATTTGCGCTGCATAACTAATGTGGTCACGCAAAGCAATCGTTACTTCTGTAAGCCAGGCCCGCTGTTCCGCCGACACCTCTCCGGAAATGTATCCGGCCGCTTCCAAATGAGGGATAACCATATCGGTTAATTCTTCCGGACTCAACTTCTTCATATAGTTCGCATTGATCCAATTCAGTTTATCAACATCAAAAACAGCTGGATTCTTCGCAACCCGGTCCATCGAAAACTGTTCAATTAATTCTTGCTGCGAAAAAATTTCTTCTTCGCCCACCGGCGACCAACCTAGCAGGGCCAGAAAATTCACGATCGCTTCCGGCAAATAACCAAGCGCACGATACTGTTCTACCGACGTAGCGCCATGCCGTTTACTCATCTTGCTACGATCTTTACCTAGGATTAACGATATATGACCAAATTGCGGAACTTCAAATCCTAGGGCCCCATACAGCAATATCTGCCGCGGCGTATTGGAAAGATGCTCCTCCGCCCGGATAACATGGCTAATTTTCATTAATGCGTCATCGATCACAACGGCATAATTGTAAACTGGAATGCCATCCGATTTCACAATGACAAAATCGCCGACTCCATTGGAATCAAACACCACAGAACCACGAACTAAATCTTTAAAGGCAATTTCAACATTTGCCGGCACCCGAAAACGTACCGTCGGCTTCCGACCTTCAGCAATGAAGCGTGATTCCTCTTCAGGACTCAAATTCCGACAACGACCTGAATAACACGGCATTTCGTTTTTAGCCATCAAGGCCTGTCTTTCCGCTTCCAATTCTTCGTCTGTACAATAACAATAATAGGCTTGCCCGCTCGCAAGCAACTGTTCCGTATACTGCCGGTATATCGCCAATCTTTCCGTCTGCCGGTAAGGGCCGTACGGGCCGCCAATATCAACGCCTTCATCCCAGGTAATGCCTAACCAACGTAACGCATCCTTAATATTTTCTTCTGATTCTTTAGTGGACCGTTCCAGATCCGTATCCTCGACCCGTAGAATTAACTTTCCACCCATTTTACGAGCCAATAACCAATTAAACAGCGCCGATCGAGCCCCGCCGATGTGAAACGGCCCCGTCGGACTCGGTGCAAAGCGCACTCTAACCTCTTGCATTGACATAACCAGGTATTCCTCCCCATTACACTGCTTTTCCTAATCACTCACTATAATCCTATACTATCTATTCATTCGCAAAAAACGCTCATTGCTGCCTAACCAAGCTGTTAAGAACATTTTATCAGGGAAACAACCGCCTGCGCAGCGATCCCTTCCCGGCGGCCCGTAAACCCAAGCCGCTCTGTTGTTGTCGCCTTAATATTAACCTGCGCGGTTGGAATGAGCAATGTTCTTGCGATCGTTTCATTCATCCTGCTAATGAATGGGGCCAGTTTCGGTTTTTCCGCGATAACCACGGCATCAATATTATTGACTTTCCAACCACCGGCAATTAATAAATCACGCACATGCTCCAACAATATCAAGCTGGAAATCCCTTTGTACCGCATATCCGTATCGGGAAAATGCCTGCCGATGTCGCCAAGTCCCGCCGCTCCAAGCATTGCATCCTGAATAGCATGTAATAAAACATCCGCATCCGAATGGCCGTCCAAGCCCTGTTCATACGGAACATCAACGCCGCCCAAGATCAATTTCCGCCCGGCAACCAAGCGGTGGACATCATACCCTATTCCAATTCGATTTGTCATATCATGATCTTCCATATTGTCATTATTTTCAAGGCCCAAACCCTGTTCCGGAAAGGATGCTTGCAACAACGTTTCCGCCACGCATAAATCTTCCGGAGTTGTAACTTTAATATTAGAATAATTTCCTGGTACTATTTTCACCGGAATCCCTAATCGTTCCACCAACGAAGAATCATCCGTTCCAAGAAAGCTGTCAGTTTTTGCCTGTCGGTACGCCTGATACAAAATGGCTGCTTCAAATGCTTGCGGAGTCTGAACCGCCCATAAGTGGCTGCGTTCTAACGTCTCACAGACGTATCCGGTTTCATCCGCCAGCTTAACAGTGTCTTTGACGGGAACTGCTGCAATAGCAGCCCGAAATAACCGGGCTGCTTTAATCACCTCGTCAACCAAACAGGGTTCCGTCAACGGCCTGGCGCCATCATGAACCACAATAATGCCTTCTTGCTGGCCCAGAGCTGTCAACGCATTGGCAATGGAGTGCTGACGTTCAGACCCGCCCGCCACCACTTGCCATGGTTTAGATAGCTTCATGGCATTTAGCCATGCTTCCATTTGAGAAATTTCTGCCGGCGCAGCAACAATGGCCAGACGATCAACCATCGGGCTGTCCGCAAAGGTTTGAACACTATAACTAAACACCGGTTTTTTCAGCAAGGAAATAAACGCTTTGTTAATTCCGCGCCCCATCCTTTTTCCTTGTCCGGCTGCGGCAATAATTACTGATACCATAACACCCTGCACCTCTTCTATCCGATGGCTGATCGTTCTCCCGGGCAAATCTGCGTCCGCCCAGTATGATCCCTTACCTTCCAGCACCAAAATCACATCGTTTTGAGTTTAGCAAAAATCATGCGCCCGGCAGCCGTTTGCAAAACAGAAGTTACCAGTACTTCTATCGTTTCACCGACACACTTTTTGCCTCCATCAACCACAATCATAGTTCCATCATCGAGGTAGGCAACGCCTTGCCCAAATTCTTTGCCGTCTTTGACAATATGCACAACCATTTCTTCCCCCGGCAATACAACCGGTTTGACCGCATTCGATAATTCGTTAATGTTAAGAACAGATACGCCTTGTAACTCAGCAACCTTGTTGAGGTTATAATCATTCGTGATGATCTTCGCCTTCAAAAGCTGTCCCAATTTCACCAACTTCGAATCCACTTCGGCAATATCTTCAAAATCTCTGTTGTCAATTTCCACCTTGACGTCCAATTCTTTTTGAATTCGTTGCAGAATATCCA
>CAYUNV010000024.1:10709-16288 GCA_964446265.1 uncultured Negativicutes bacterium
TTGCGTTTCAGCAAATCAGAAGAATCGGCAATGTGCTGCAGTTCTTCGAGAACAAATCCCGGAATAATCAAAGTCCCTTCTATAAAACCGCTTTTACATATGTCAGCAATGCGACCGTCAATAATAACACTAGTATCCAATATCTTGGAGTATTGCGAGCTTTGTTTCTTATCCTTGGATCGATCCTTTCCAATCCAGGGAAGTCCGGAAACAGCTACGATCAGTTCTCCATGTTTTTTTATCGCTACACTTATGCCCAAGTACCCCAAAACAATGCTTAAAATTCCTGGAATATAGTTGCCTATAATAGGAATAGATAAAAAAGCCGATCCTAATAAATTAGATATTATAAGTCCAATGGCTAATCCGACAGCTCCGGCCAATATATCATCAACAGGCATCTTGCTTAATCTCATTTCCATCCAATTCGTGATGCGGCAAATGTACTGGATTAAAAACGGAGCCATCAGATAACCCAGCACTCCACCTGCGATTCCACCGAAAATAAAAGAAATTACGGTCGTCATGGTAATGCCGAAGAAACCAATTCGTAAAAAATCAACATTAATGACAGATGCCAGTAACGGAAACAGACGTTCCGTCATCATCAATCCACCAATAGCCGATAACACAGTAATCACAAACAGTAACGCCTTATTTAACAAAATTTCACCCCCTTTCTCCTTATAAAGCTAATTATATAAAACTTTGTGCACATCGGCAACATTGAGATTGTTTTTTGCAAAAATTAGAAAACCCGTTTTGGATCGGATCGTACGAAGCATCGCGCATTGATTTTTTTCAAAGGTCTGCAGTTCTATTGTTCGGCATAAAAATTAATTGGACTTACCGTTAAAAGCGCGTTAGGAAACTGGCGCGTTTTTAACGATAAGTCCAACCACGTGCTCCTCTATACTGCCAGCATCGCTGCCGCAAGCTAGCACCAATTCGCTTATTAATACTTGTCGGGCAATGTCTAGTAGTCGTCTTTCCCCCGTCGACAATTTTTTTTCTTTATCCTGCAATATCAAGTTTCTTACCACTTCGGCCACTTCAAAAATATCACCAGTCTTGATTTTGGCCAGGTTACTATTAAATCGGCGGTTCCAATTTACATGAATAGGTTCCGGCGTCGTCGTTAAAACATCCCATACTTTAGAAATTTCCACTTTATCAATTACTTCGCGCAACCCAATATTTTCAACATTTTCCAATGGGATCATTACACGCATGGCGCCATAGGGCATTGTCAATACATAATAATTTTGCCGTGCACCCAATACTTCATGTTCTTCTATTGCCTCGATCACGCCAGCTCCATACATGGGATAAACCACTTTATCACCGACTGCCAACAATCACAAGACCTCCTCAAACGCAACAAAAATATGATTTTATTGCGCTATACAATATCACTTCATTATTTTAACACATAGATCAAGTTTTGTCAAAATAATGTATTTTATCATATGTTCCGGCTTATTGTCAATGATCCAATTAAAAAAACACAGCCAATTTCCATAGCTAAACACAACCATTTCAACTTGATTATTGACACAACTGATAGCAGTTTATATAATTAAGTTCGAAGTGAGGTGTAGGTTAACGTGCATGATAAAAGTTGTCAAGATTTTCAGAAAACCGTAGATAAATATTTAATCCGCCATCGCAGTATTTTAGATATCATGTCCAAGCATTTAGAAGCATCCGCCAGAGTTAACCGGGCTTTTGCCAAAGCGGTCACTGAATGTGGGTGCGTGAAAGTTAACGCTTCCCGTCAGCAAATTCCAGTTGATGCAAATTACAGTGATTTACAGCAATATATGTCGTCTCACTTGTCCGGCGAACCTTGCGCTTCCTGTAAGGAAATTTTAGCCAAAGAATTAGGCCACTCCTTATTTTATTTCACGGCTATTTGCAATTTAGCAGGCCTTGACTTGCAGGATGTTATGGAGGAAGAACAAGAAAGAGTAAATACGTTGGGATTTTTTCATCTGTCATAATTTTGTCTGTCTTTTTTACGCATAAATACAATGGCCCCGAAAAAACCGCAGGGAAACTTACGGTTTTTCGGGGCCATTAATTATGCGTATAACAGAAAAACTTATACTGAATCGTCTAAAAAAACCTGAGCGCGAGCCCGCTTTAAATTATCTTTAATCAGCTTGGCGCGAACCTCTCCAATGCCTTCTACTGCATCAAGTTCTTCCAGCGTAGCGTTCACAAGCTTGGGTAATGTTTGAAATCGATCCACTAATTTATCAATGACCGCAAAGGGCAGTCGCCGGACTTTCAATAGCAAACGATAACCACGGGGAATAACGGTCAAATCAACCACATTTGCCATAACACCATGACCTAATAGACGGCAAATAGTGTAAGGTTCCAAATTTTCGACCAGCAAAGCGTTCAATTGCTCCCGGATAGAATCAATCGTTTTGGAATCAGATTTCAAACAATAATCTTTTAGCAAAAATTGAACATTGTCCACATTGGATATAATCTCTGTTTTCTGCATTCGAATTAAATGGCCTTCGGTCCCTAACTCAATAATATAATGGTCAATATCCTGCGAAATCCGCGCCACCTGCTCAGCGCGAATGATCACATTAGCCACATCGCCCAAAGTAGCTAAATTTTCAAACTCTAAGGCGCTCAGTGTGTTCAATTCCTTATGCAATACATTACTGTATCTTTCTAGTGTCTGCACCGCCTGATTCGAACTGTTTAAAATCGATCCGACATCCTTAAGCGTATAATGCAACGCTCCTAAATACAAAGATATAATATTTCTCCGTTGTGATATGGCAATCACCATGGCCCCAGTCTGCCTCGCTACCCGTTCTGCCGTACGATGACGGGTACCGGTTTCCGACGTAAAGATATTCGAATCAGGAACCAATTGCGCATTCGCAAATAATATCTGTTTCAAATCACCGGAAAGAACGAGCGCGCCGTCCATTTTTGCCAATTCGTACAAACTGGAGGGCGAATATTCGCATTGCACGGGAAAGCCGCCATCAACAACCGATAAGGATTGGGGACTGCTGCCAATTAAAATCAATGCCCCCATCTTCGCTTTCAAAATATTCTCAAGGCCATCACGCAAAGGAGTGCCTACTGCCAAGGTTTTCATCGCTTTAATAAATCTCGCATCCCACAACTGTCTATCTTTACCTTTTGTCATAGGAAAACCGCCTCCATTGCTTCCGTCAATTGATTGACTCCAATAATTTGAAGATCGGAGCGACGGATCTTCAAGCCTTTACTATTTCCACCAGGAATAACAAACCGCTTGAATCCCAGGGTTGCCGCTTCAGCAATACGGGCATCCACCCTGGACACCATTCGCACTTCTCCGGTTAATCCAATCTCCCCCATCACAACCGTCTGTTCGTGAACGATAATATTGCGGTAGCTGGAAATAAGCGCCAATGCGATGGCCAAATCAGTGGCGGGCTCCACGGTTTTGATGCCGCCAACCGCGTTGACATATGCATCTTGGTCCGATAAGGCAAGACCCACCCGTTTTTCTAAAACCGCCATAATCAACACAAGCCGGTTATAGTCAAATCCGACTGCCATACGCCGCGGCATTCCAAAGCAAGTTTTACTCACCAACGCCTGAATTTCAAACAACAGGGGACGCATGCCCTCCATGCCGGCAAGAACTACAGATCCCGGAACTCCGTGCGGCCGTTCTGCCAGCAATAAGGAAGAAGGATTATCAACCTGAACCAATCCGCTTTCTTCCATGGCAAAGATGCCGCTTTCACTCGTTGATCCAAACCGGTTTTTGATGGCTCGCAAAACCCGGAAAGTATAGCTTCGCTCTCCTTCCAGATAAAGAACAACATCAACCATATGTTCCAACAACCTTGGTCCGGCAATATTTCCTTCTTTCGTTACATGCCCAATAATCGCAACCGGAATACTGGTCCCTTTGGCAAACCGCAACAATTTTCCGGTTGATTCGCGAACCTGGCCCACACTGCCCGGTGCAGAAAGAATTTCCGGGCTAAACATAGTCTGTATGGAATCAATCACGACCAAAGCAGGTTTCAATGTCGTCGCCTGTGAAATAATTTCATCCAAATTTGTTTCCGTCATAACCAATAGGCGTTTTTGCAATTCGCCAAGGCGTTCGGCCCTCATCTTTGTTTGCGCAGCGGATTCCTCACCGGAAACATACAACACATCGCCATAGTCACGGCTTATGCCACTTGCAACTTGAAGCAACAAGGTTGACTTGCCAATACCCGGATCGCCACCGATCAAAATCAATGATCCTGGAACAATCCCACCGCCCAAAACACGGTCAACTTCACGCAGGCCGGTATTGCGGCGCGGAACGCGGGAAGTATCGACTTCATCAATTGGTTGCGGTTGACTGCCACTGCCGACTGCAGCTTTACTTGAATGTGAAATAGCCACTTGTTCTTCAACCATGCTGTTCCATTCATCGCACCCAGGACAATGTCCCAGCCATTTGGAGGAAATATAACCACAGGACTGACAAACAAATTGCAGTTTCGGCTTAGCCAATTTGTAAAAACCCCTTCCCACTTCTCAGGAAAAAAGCACCCAGTATATACTGAGTGCTTTTTTCGCTGTTTTTCTGTTCATTTCCTGCCCAAGTGTTAACCAATATGCTATTTTTTCGCAAAAGTAAGTTTTCCACTTGAATCAACATCAACAATCACGGTATCGTTGTCGCCCAACTTCTTGCTCAACATCATTTCCGCAATACGGTCTTCCAGCATTTTTTGAATGGCCCTGCGTAATGGACGGGCGCCGTAAGCATAGTCTTTTCCCGCTTTCAGCAATTCATCTTTCGCACCGTCAGTTACGTCCATTGCCAAATGATTGGCCTGCAAAAGTTTCGCGACATCCTGCAACATAATATCCACGATTTGTTTTAATTCTTCATCCGACAGCCGGTCAAACACGATAATTTCATCTACGCGGTTCAAAAATTCCGGACGAAATGTCTTTTTTACCTCCTCCATAACACGATTTTTCGCAGCATCTTCCTTATTTTTGCTATCCGAGCTATCGGCTAGAAAACCAAGTCCTGTGCTGTCTTTGCGTAAATTTTGAGCGCCAACATTGGATGTCATAATAACCACGGTATTCTTAAAATCCACCGTTCTTCACTTGCCATCCGTCAGCCGCCCATCTTCCAGGACTTGCAATAAAATATTGAAAACGTCATGATGCGCTTTTTCAATCTCATCCAGTAAAATGACCGAATATGGCTTCCGTCGCACAACGTCGGTGAGCTGCCCGCCTTCCTCATAACCAACATACCCCGGAGGCGCACCCACTAATCGGGAAACGGTGTGCTTTTCCATGTACTCTGACATATCTAAACGGATCATTAAGTTTTCGTCACCAAACAATGCTTCTGCCAAAGAACGGGCTAATTCCGTTTTTCCTACTCCGGTCGGGCCTAAGAAGATAAAGGAACCAATTGGCCGTTTCGGGTCTTTTAATCCGATCCGCGCCCGGCGGACCGCCTTAGCGACGGCTTCCACAGCATTATGTTGGCCAATTACACGCTTATGCAACACTTCTTC
>CAYUNV010000024.1:16298-21286 GCA_964446265.1 uncultured Negativicutes bacterium
ATGCAATAAGCGTTCCGATTCGCTTTCCGTCAAGCGTTTTACAGGCACTCCGGTCCAACTGGCAACAATTTGCGCTATATCTTCCGCAGTGACTACGCACCGTTCGCTTCCCGGCTGTTTAATTTCTTTCTGTTTGTTTTCCAGTTCTTCGCGGATAACGCGTTCATCATCGCGCAATTTCGCCGCTTGTTCATATTCTTGAGCTGCAATCGCCGCTTCCTTTTCCGTAATCACTTTTTGTAACCGTTTTTCAATTTCTTTCAAATCCGGCGGGGGTGAAAAAGCGGCCAGCCTGGCACGTGACGCAGCTTCATCCATAAGGTCAATCGCTTTGTCCGGTAAAAAGCGATCGGATATATACCGTTGAGAAAGAGTTACTGCCGCTTCCAATGCCTCATCCGTAATTTTTGCACTGTGAAAAGCCTCGTATTTATCACGCAAGCCACGTAAAATTGCAATTGCATCTTCGACCGTTGGTTCTCCAATCATCACAGTTTGAAAACGTCGTTCCAGCGCGGCATCCTTTTCGATATGCTTTTTGTATTCATCCAAGGTAGTCGCCCCGACAACTTGCAATTCCCCTCTAGCCAACATCGGTTTTAAAATATTCGCAGCATCGATTGCCCCTTCTGCAGCCCCCGCTCCTATCAAAGTATGCAGCTCATCGATAAATAAAATCACATTCCCGGCCTGGCGAATTTCTTCCATTACCTTTTTCATCCGATCTTCAAATTCACCGCGATATTTCGACCCGGCAACAACAGAAGCCATATTTAACGAAAAAATTCGCTTGCCTCGTAAAATTTCCGGAACTTTATCATCAACAATCCTTTGTGCCAATCCTTCTGCGACCGCTGTTTTTCCAACGCCTGGCTCACCGATTAAAACCGGGTTATTTTTTGTCCGGCGGCAGAGAATTTGGATCACCCGTTGAATTTCATTTTCCCGTCCAATCACCGGATCGATCTTGCCGTCTTGTGCCAGTTGGTTTAAATCCCTGCCAAAATCATTTAAGAGCGGCGTTTTGGAATGAGATGACCCTTGTTCAGGCATCTTTTTCATACCGGTTCCCTCACTCATCGACGGAGTGCCGCCTAATAGTTCCATAACCCGTTGCTCAATTTCTGCCGGTTCAGCCCCCAAAGTATCAAAAATATAGGCAGACACACCTTCTGTTTCACGGATTAACCCCAGCAAAAGGTGTTCGGTGCCAATGTATTTATGCCCAATTCGCTGCGCTTCCTCAGCGGCTAATTCAATAACTTTTTTGGCCCGTGGCGTATAGCCTAAACGATCCGATCCGCCATTGCCGCGGCCAACTATTTCTTCCACCTGTTCCCGGATTTTTGTCAGGTTGATACCAATTGACCCTAATGCTTTGGCCGCTACACCTTCCCCTTCATGCACTAAACCTAATAATATATGCTCAGTTCCTACATAATCATGACCAAGTCGAATTGCCTCTTGCTGTGCCAAAAAAAGTACATTTTGCGCCCGATCGGTAAACCGATTCAACATTTCTCTACACCCCCTGCATTTTTTCACGAATTACTTGAGCTCTTAATCGATCACGTCCCGGTGAATCAAGATCGCTTTGACCGCTAAGTCGTTGCAAAAAATTCGATCGGGTAGCAACCAACAGCTCATTAAATACCTGTTGCCCAATTTCTTCAATAATTTTCAAATCTGTCCCCAGTCGAACTTCACTCAGCAAAGCCAATGCTTCCTGTCCGGAAATTTTACGAACATACCGTAATATTCCATACGCCCTCCATACCCGGTCTTCTAAATCATCCTTTGAACCTTTCAGAAGCACATTTCGGGCTGCCCGTTCCTGGTCAACGATTTGCCTGACTACGCTTTGTAGATTGTCAATAATCTCCATTTCGTTATAACCCAGCGTTAGTTGATTGGATATTTGAAATATATTGCCCGTCGTTTCAGTGCCTTCACCATACAAACCACGAACTGCCAGTCCCAACTGCGTGGCGGCCGAAATCACCCGGTTAATTTGCCGGGTCAAAACCAATGCCGGTAGGTGGACCATTACAGACGCCCGCAGTCCGGTTCCTAAGTTCGTCGGGCAAGCAGTCAAATAACCCAGGCGGGCGTCAAAAGCAAATGTATGCCGATCTTCTATACAATCATCAATCAAATTCGCTGTCTGTAATGCATTTTTAAGGTTAAGGCCAGAATGAAGGCTCTGTATACGTAAGTGGTCCTCCTCGTTGATCATAACACTGACTGCGGCATCTTCACGAATAATTAACGCCCTGTTAACCGGTTCTTCAATGAGATCATAACTGACAACATGCTTTTCAACCAACACACGCCGTTCTACCGGTGACAAGTCCGCAATATCGACCCATTGATACCCTTTCCCATCAATCCGAACTAAGTCGTCCACCGACGACTGCAGTTCTCGTAGTACTAAAATACTTTTCGCGCTGTCCGCTTGGTTAGGGAAAGGAAGTTTCGCCAAATTCCTGGCTAGCCTTACCCGGCTGGACAAAACGATATCGGCCTCAGAACCACTGCCACTCATCCATGGACTAAGCGATTGTTCCAAGATCTTATCTATATCTGCCACAATGCACCTCACCCTTCCTCTTTCTGTGAAAGAAACTCGTTCTCCAGTGCTTTCACTTCATCACGAACCTTAGCCGCCAGTTCATATTCCTCTCTGTTCACATGCTGTTCCAATTGCTTGCGCAAGCGTTTTAAGCGCTGTTCAACCTCTAGCTGGACTCCGGCCCGTTTCGGTATTTTTCCGGTATGCGCATTATTGCCATGAATCCTGCGCAGCAAAGGTTCCAGGCGTTGCCCAAATGCTTGGTAACATACGCCGCAGCCCATTTTCCCATTGCGGCTAAAATCACTGTACGCCATCCCGCAATTAGGGCAAAATACCTCGCCTTGCGGCACAACTGACTCTGTAACAGCAACTTTGAACATTCCTTTCAGCAAGTCTTGCACAGAAAAACCTGGACTTGCCGCATAACTGATTTCTCCGCCGCTTTGCGCGCATTGCTCACAAAGATGTTTTTCGGTTTTCTTCTGATTATTAATTTCTGTGATATGCACAGAGGCAGGCCGTTTTTTACAATTATCACATAACATAGTAATTCCCCCTATGAATAATGGGCTAAAGTAAGCAATAACGACTGCAACACTTCAAACTGCTCCGGCATCTCCATTCGATCCTTCATGATCGCAAAAAACTTCTGCATCAAGGCGGCCTCTCGCCGGGTCAACCGTTGCTGCTGATACAATCTGGCAATAATATCTTCAAGGTTGTCGGCAACAACCGGCGTTTTTCCTCTCCGTTCCCCTTGTTCTTCATATGACGCAGTATGCGGCAAAACCCGTATAACACGGATATAACCGCCGGAGCCTCTTCTGGATTCCACCAAAAAACCGCGTTCGACCGTAAAACGGGTATTCAAGACATAACTAATCTGCGACGGAGCGCACGCTAACTCATCGGCCAGCTCATTGCGCTGCAGTAAAACATAATTATCACTTTGTCCGGATAAACGGGAAAGAATAAATCGTTCTATCAGATCAGCAATATTTCCCATAATTACACTCCTGCATTTTGCATTACTGTTTATTACTATTATATTTGACTTTTTGACTTTTAACAATAGAGAAATCCTCAAAAAAATTTTAAAAAAATAGCTTGATTGGTTGTACAATCAAACTAGCCCTTGTATAATCCGGCAGACGTTGATTATTCGCGTTCACAACGTCTGCCGGTTTCAACTTATAATACCTGGACAACCAAAAATTTAAGGTATTCCGTTTCCGATGATGCCGGTAAAATCGGGTGGTCTTTTGCTTGCGTACGATATTCGACTTGCCGAATTTGCCGTTTTGCATCCTGGGCAGCATCATTCACAATAGCCCGAAACAACTCGCGATCCATGTGGTAAGAGCAAGAGCAAGTAACCAAAAAACCGCCTGGCCGCACCATTTTTAAACCGCGTAAATTAATCTCTTTATATCCTCTTGCTGCGCCTTCAAGCGATGATCTGCTTTTTGTAAAGGCTGGGGGATCTAATATCACTACATCAAAAAATCGCTGTTGATCAGACCAAGTCCTCAACACATCAAAAGCATTGCCTACCTGAAAATGGCATATTTCTTCGACCTGGTTTAAACGTGCATTTTCCATCGCTAATTCAATTGCCTGCTCAGAAATATCAACCGCTTCAACGCTCTTAGCACCGTACTTCGCTGCATGGACAGCAAACGAACCGGTATGACAAAAACAGTCTAGAACCGTGGAACCCTGCATGATCGGCTGCAAAAACGACCGATTTTCCCGTTGATCATAAAAAAAGCCTGTTTTCTGTCCATTTTCAATATCAGCATAAAAAGGAAAACCGTTTTCCTTAACCGTGATCCGTGTCGGAAAATCCCCCCCGTACAAAAAGCCTTTTTGCTGTTGGAGCCCCTCTAATTCTCGCACAGGAACGTCATTCCGCTCAAAAATTCCTTCTGGCTGAAACATTTCTACCAACAGAGATACGATCAGATCTTTATGCCGGTCTATTCCCAATGCCAGCGTTTGAATTACCATGTACGGACCAAACTTGTCAACGATTAAACCAGGTAAAAAGTCAGCTTCCCCGTAGATTAAACGGCAATAGTCCGGCTCGGAAAGAAATTTTTTTCGATACTCCCATGCGGTCGCAATCTTCCGCTGAAAGAAAGTCCGATCAATTTCCTCCTGTGACCGAGTCAATAAACGAATAGTAATTTGCGAACGGCCATTCCAATAGCCCCGGCCAATAAACCGCTGGCGAAAATTATAAACATCGACAATATCGCCTGGGGATACCAGACCATCCTCGTAATCTATCTCTGTTTTATATATCCAGGGGTGTCCGCTTTCGACGCGATGATGAACCCCTTTACGTAAAAATACTTTTCTTATTGATCCCATTCCTTACCTCATTTCCCCTGTTTAATTTTATTGCCAA
>CAYUNV010000024.1:21296-23325 GCA_964446265.1 uncultured Negativicutes bacterium
ACTCCACCCCAAAATCAAAACAACGTTTCAATTCTTCTTCACTGGCTTTCCACTGTAGAGACAATCCCGAAACCTCAAGAGTAATCGAAGCCTGCGTCAAAGCTTCCTCAATTACCTTCTGCGAGCCGCCGCCCCAACCATAGGCGCCAAAAGCAGCCCCTAACTTACCGGCAGGACGCAAGCCTTTGATATAGGTGAGCAATCCGCCAATGGTTGCCAACGGTCCATTATTAATGGTGGAAGAACCAATCAAAAGACCTCGCGCTTCCAAAATAGCCTCGGCAATTTCGCTTCGTTCATTCATTGCCATCCGGTAAAGTTTTACATCCACCCCGGTTTCTGCTATACCTTCTAAAATGCGCCGCGCCATTTCTTCCGTGCTGCCCCACATACTATCGTACATGATAACCACTTTTTCCGTGTTATATCCGCTGCTCCATTGCGAATATTTTGCCACAATATCCTGAATATGGCTGCGCCAAACAATCCCATGACTCGGCGCAATCATCCGGATCGGTAATTGAGAAATCGCCGGCAGCGCTTTCGTAATTAATTTTCCGAATGGCATTAAAATATTGGCATAATATTTTCCCGCTTCATATAACAAATCAGTCAGATTATTTTCATCATCAAACCGTTTTGAGGTGCAAATATGCTGCCCAAAAGCATCATTTGAAAACAAAATATTTTCGCCGGTTAAAAATGCCGCCATGGAATCCGGCCAATGGATCATTGGCAACGGGATAAATTGCAGGCTATTATTCCCAAGGTTCAAACTATCGCCAGTTTTTACAATTTGAAAATCGTATTCTTTGCCATAATATTTTAGTACTTCTTTCCGGCCATGTTCCGTCAAAACAACCTTTGCGTTCGGCGCCTTTTCCATAATAACCGGCAAAGACCCTGAATGGTCCGGTTCAACATGGTTGACAATGATGTAATCAATGCGCGCAGGATCAACAATTTGAGCTACACGTGCCATTAATTCACCTGCAAACGGCGCTTTTACGGTATCAACCAAGCAAATCTTTTCATCCACAATCAAATAGGAATTATACGTGACCCCCTTGGGAGTTGAATAGCCATGAAAATCACGAAGATTCCAATCTACAGCGCCAACATAATATACTCCTTTTGCTAATTGTACGTTATGCATAAAATCGCCCCCATAGTGATACAAAATTCTTCTTTCATAACTATATTACCTCAACACACGAAAAAAAAATAGATTTATTGGGTTCTCGATAAAATTTAATCACAATACCCCAAAAACGATCTTTAATACCGTGAAACGGAGCATAAAAAATATCACTTTACATTTAGAACAATACATCCTATAATAAGTCGTTGCATAGTGAATAATTTAGAAAAGTCCATTATTTTGTGTTCTCTTATATTCCTATACTTTACTAAAGGGGCGAGGCTCTATGAAATTGGTTGGCAAGCACCTTACCGTTGATATGTATGGTTGTCGTTTTGAAAATCTCAATAATCTTGAATTTATAAAAAATGCCATGATTGCTGCCATTAATGAAGCAAACATGACACTATTGGATTTTACCTCGTACCAATTCGAACCACAAGGGCTAACAGCAATTGCGTTATTAGCGGAAAGCCATATGAGTATGCATACCTATCCTGAATTAGGTTATGCCGCTGTTGATATATTTACTTGCGGCGACCATTGCCGGCCGGAACGCGCTGTAAAAGTATTAAAACGGTTTCTAAAACCTGATAAAACCAAAACGACTCACATTAAACGCGGGGATTTTGGCTCTGAACGGGATATGAAACCAAAAATCAAGACAGGCATTGCACCGCTGCGCCGCGTTCGCAATACGGGAATACGGGTCCTCAAATTTTTTGCAAAACGAAAACAGTGATCGTTAAGTGGTTCTAGGCGTATACGCCTAGAACCACTATTTTTGTCCAATAAAAACTTATGTCCATACAACAAAAAGCATCCAGAATAAACTGGATGCTCATTGTTGGTTTAACCGGCGACTACCTATCCTCCCAGGCCGTTTCC
>CAYUNV010000025.1:0-14941 GCA_964446265.1 uncultured Negativicutes bacterium
AAGCTTTGGAATTTTCAGGTTCGGCAATAATTCGAAAATGCATACTGCCAATATGGTATCTGACTACTTCATGGATAGAGGAATATAAGTAATAGAGCAACTTATTATGGCTGGCTTTCGCAATGAGAGTATGAAAATCTTTATCAATCTCTGCTAATTTAGATCCTTCTTGTAAATTTTTTAATTGCTCTATGTATTCCGTCAACGTTGCTTTTTCCTCTGCGTTCATCCTTTCAGCAGCTAAAGCGCAGCACTGAATCTCCAGCATAGATCTTACTTCACTCAATTCTATCGGATTGTCTTCCAGTGCATACATGAGCGAAAGGGGTTCAAACAGTTTTTCCTCCGGAAAAGAATCAGCAACAAAAGTACCACGGCCATGATAACTGACAAGAAGGCCCATCATCTCCAAAGAACGCAATGCTTCACGCACCACGGAACGGCTTACGCCCAATTTACAGGACAGTTCGCGTTCAGATGGCAACTTATCGCCTTTAATTAGTTTTTTATCATAAATCATTTGTTTAATCTGATCAATCACTAATCTATAGATCTTGGAGGTAACAATTTGCTGAAATTCCACGTTATTATCCCTTTCTCAGTCTGCCTTTTGCACCGAATAACCACGTACGTTAACTCATAGGTAGTCAAATTCCGAGTTGTCCCTGTTTATGATTATAATTGGTTACTTGCAGGATTAATTCTTACATAACCATACCATAAAAATCCTTTTTGTCAATATCTATGGTGTTCAACTCGTGTCCGGGATCAACTATTTAGCCATCTGCTCATTTATTTTACTAATATTTACTCTTTTACAATAACGGATACGCCATCGGGAACGACCGTGATCTTAGCATCTTTCCCAGCAAGGTGTTCTGCCATGGCCAAGGCTTCCTGCAAAGAAGAAGCAGCGCGCATATGCATCCTTTCAATGAGGTTATGATCACATTGGTCAGTAACAATAATGACTTTGTGCTTGATCTGTATACGAGCCAATATTTGGGCTTCCCATTGATCAGCAATGGTGGAACAAGCATCAATCGCCATAATCTTGTCCAAAATTTCTTGTGGCCCGCTTGCATTGGCAAACCAATCATAGAAAGCTTCGCCGCCATGTCCATCGTTACAGGCAGAACAAATAATGATAACGCCGCCCTTTTTACACGTCGCTTCTGCCGCCGACATGCCTTTTACGGTTTGGTAGATATTCTGATCCAGCGGATAACCGCCGTTCGAAGTAATGACAATATCAGCAGGTTTCGCGTCGACGGTCGCCAATTGGCTCACAAAAGCACAACCTTCTTCATGTGCTTTTTCTAGATTTCCCGCAAAGGCTTTGATTACTTTTTTATCGGCATCAATCACAACGTTGACAATAAAGGCTAAATTAGCCTGTTGGGCAGCGCTGAGCATATCGCGATGAATCGGATTGCCTTCTAAAATACCCGCCCTGGCGTCTTCTGAAGCAATAAATTTCGAACAATGGTTCGCAAGAACGGTAACTTTACTGACAACGCCCGGCAAAACGCTTTTACGGCCGCCGGAGAAGCCTGCAAAAAAGTGAGGTTCAATAAAACCTTCCGAAATCAACAAATCTGCATCTTTTGCTATTTTATTGAGAAGGATATCCCCCCCGGATGGTAATTTCCCAATATTGACCATATCCTCTAGTTTGCAGGAATCATGAATAACAATCTTTTCTTCATTAACAATTTTTTCACCGAACTTATCAATCAGTTCCGCTTTTGTAGTAGCCCGGTGAAAACCGGTGGCAATCAACAACGTAATGTTGGCAGAAGGGTTTGTTGACCGGATTTCCTCCAATACCACCGGCATAATAATTTTGCTTGGCACCGGCCTGGTATGGTCGCTGCAGATAATGACAATATTTTTTTTGTCTTTGGCTAAATCGCTCAGCCTTGAAGAATGAATCGGATGAGCTAATGCGCCACGCACTAAATCGGTCTCAGCAGCTTCCGGAACATAGTGGTGGGCTTTTGAAGTTAAGATTCCCAATAAACGCTCATCTGGCAGTTCGAGTTCTATCATCCGTTTGGCATAAGGTATTTTTACAGTTGCCACTTGTCATTCCTCCTTTACGAAGCCTTACTCTTTTTTGTGGCGCCGGCAGCTCCAGCCTGATAAGATTTGTCCAGCAACTGAATGACATGGTTGACATCTTGCGGCAAATTATACCGTTCTAACCCGTCAATAATGTGCATCCGGCACATACCACAGCTTGTCGCGACAATATCCGCATTGGTCGCGGCAATATTTTCGATCTTGCGGTTGTTAATCTTCAGAGCAACGTCATAATGGGCGACACTGAATGATCCGCCTGCGCCGCAGCACCGGTCAGCGTCTTTCATTTCTACGAACTTCAACCCAGGAATGGACTGTAAAATTTCACGGGGCTGTGATGTCACTTTGATTCCTCTAACCATGTGGCAAGGGTCATGCATGGTTACCGTAACGTTTACTTCACCTAGTTTGGATTTATCAAACTTCACAACATCCACTAAAAACTCGCTGATTTCATACGTTTTCTTACCGATAGCCTCGGCTCTTGCTTTCATTTCCGGATCATCATGGAACATTTCCGGATATTCCTTTTTAAACGCCATGGAGCAGGATCCGCAACTGGCAACAATGTAGTCGAAGTTGTAACGCTCAAAGGTTTCGATATTGTGCTTGGCAAACACTTTGGCCAGTGGCAGATCACCGGACGTAAACACCGGAATCCCGCAGCAATGCTGCATGGGCGGCATAACCACTTCGACATTGTTCGCTTTCAATACATTAATAACAGCTTTGCCGACATCCGTATAAATATAATTGATCGTGCAGCCGGTGAAAAAGCCCACCCGCATTTTGGGGTTATCAACTTTGATCACTTCCGGATACTGGCTGCGCAACGGGGTAGCGGCAAAAGGCGCTAACACCCGGCGTCGGTCCAGACCTGGCATAGGGAAACGAAGGAGCCTGGCCATCGGCCGCGGTAATTTTTTGAAACTTAGGGGACCAAAAA
Organism: uncultured Negativicutes bacterium; assembly: GCA_964446265.1. GTDB lineage: Bacteria > Bacillota > Negativicutes > CTSoil-072 > CTSoil-072 > CTSoil-072. The sequence goes on from CAYUNV010000025.1 coordinate 3,032, forward strand.
GGCCGGCCATACGCAGCCCAAAGTCAAATAGCCGTCTGTTTTTCAGTATTTGAAACACAGCGTTTTTAATAGGATGCAGGCCACGAGTAGCAACTGCGGCCTGGCGGGCCCGAATAATCAATTCATCCGCTTTGACGCCGCAGGGGCACTTGGAAGCGCAGGCTTTACAGGATACACACATAGACATGCGCTTGTCGAAGCCGGCAGTAATCTCGCTATTACCGTTCAGGACCGCTTCAATTAAAGACAATTTCCCACGGGCCACCGCTGATTCTGTACGAAGTTCTTTGTAAATAGGGCAGACTTCCATGCAGTTGCCGCATTTCATACAGTTGGATATGGCGTCGTTGATATCTTTTAGAAGTTCTTTATCTTGTAACATCATCAACCCTCCTCAACACGACTGACGGGATTTAAAATATTGTTTGGATCAAAAGCCTGTTTGATGGCTTTCCGCGCATAAGCTTCTGCCTGTCCGGCCAAATCATTTTGGAATTTACTACTAAATTTCCCGCCTGAAGCATACGCAAGGGCGGAAATTGCATTGATCGCATCGTTCATTCGGGAAATCTCGTTTTGATCTGCAGCATTGCAAAGAATAGTCGGATGCAATATGCCATCGCCAACATGGCCGAAGGTGGCAATCGTAAGATTATTTTTTTTGGCGATTGAAGCCACAGCATTGAGAGTATCAGTTGCTTTGCTACGAGGAATAATGATGTCCGTCAATACCATTTTTGTATTCAATCTGGCCAATGCAGGGAGAACTGCCTTGCGGGCTGCCCATAATGAAGTCTGTTCTTCTTCGGTTTGTGCTGCAGTAATACGCGCAGCATTATGAGATTGAAGGATTGTTGCTGTTTTGGCTGAATCTTTCTCCACGACTGGTTTGATGCCATCGAGTTCAATCAACAGCGCCGCAGCGGCATCGGGTACTAATCCGGCCGGTATTTCATCTCCAAGCGCGCGTATCGTCGTGCTGTCAATCAGTTCTAATACAGACGGAACAATCTTATCGCCCATCAAAGCTTCGACTGCTTTCCCGGCATCAGCAAGGGTTTTAAAAGAGGCCAACAGACATTTTTTCTCTTCCGGGGCGGGCATCAATTTTACAATAATCTTAGTAAAAACTCCCAACGAGCCTCCCGAACCGGCCATTAGCTTGGTAAGATCATAACCGGCCACGTCTTTCACATTTTTGCCGCCGGTCTTTAAGATTCTGCCATCCGCCAGGGCAACCTCCAAACCCATAATATAGTGCTTTGTAACACCATATTTAAGGCTCCTCATGCTGGTAGCATTTTGAGCTGCCAGACCGCCGATCGTAGCCGTAGAAAGTGTTCCCGGATCCGGCGGGTACATGAGGCCTGATTTCTGGACTTCCCTATTTAAATCAGACACTAGGACTCCCGGCTCAACAGAAGCAACCAAATTTGCGGTGTCAATTTCCAGAATGGCGTTCATGCGCTTAAGCAGCAGGATAATTCCACCGACAACAGGATCTGCGGCATTGTATAAGGTAGAACCGTAACCACGCGGATATACCGGAATTTTTTCCGCATTGGCGAGAGCCAGAACCTGGGATACTTCCTTGGCATTAGCGGGTTCGATAATTGCCTCTGGAAGCCGGGAAGATCCGGGCTTCGCAGTATTTGCGTATTCCAGCAACGCTTCGTTCCCAGTAAGCACATGATCAACTCCGACAATTTTAGAGAAAGCGTCAATTAGGTCTTGTCGCATTATTACAAGCTCCTTTACAAAATATAGTAATTAGTCATATATGCCAAAAAATTCTTATCAATGTCCTTGCGTTTCACCCAGTAATTTGCCCGGATTTAAAATATTATTGGGATCCAACGCCTGTTTGACCGATCGCATTACCGCCATCCCGACTTCACCAAACTGGTTCGGCATATATTTTAACTTTCCTAAACCAATCCCATGCTCGCCGGAAAGAGTTCCGCCCAGTCCCAATGCCGTCAGGAAAATCTCTTCCATCGCTTTATATACACGTTGCATTTCTTCCGCATCCCGAAGGTCTGTAACAATGGTAGGATGCAGATTTCCATCCCCGGCATGGCCAAAAGTCCCGATTTGTACATCATATTTTTTCGCGATCTCAGTTACTGCCCGTAACATGTCCGGAACCTTGCTTCTCGGTACTGTAGCATCTTCACAAAACGTTGACGGCCGCAGCTTAGCTAATGAAGGAAGCGCAGCCCGGCGTGCCGCCCATACTTGATCCCGTTCCTGTGCGCTTTTGGCAACCTTTACTTCCCCATGGTTGTCACGCAGCACCTTCTCCATTTTTATAGCATCCTGTTCCACGGTATCGTAATCACCGTCGACTTCCGGAAGGATGATTGCCTCCGAATCAACCGGAAGACCCAATTTCACAAAACTTTCCACTGTACGAATGGTATAGTTATCCATGATTTCCAAGGTAGCCGGTATAATATTATGACTGATAATATCAGCAATCGCTTTGCCGGCGTCATTCAAATCATCAAAAATAGCCATCATACTCTTACGATGAGCCGGGGCCGGTACAAGACGGACAATGATTTTCGTTACCACGCCCAGCGTTCCTTCCGATCCGGTAAACAGCATGACCATATCATAGCCGGGTGATTGCAGCGTCCGGCCGCCAAATTCTACAATTTGACCATCTGCCAACACCGCTTGCAATCCAATGACATAATGTTTCGTTACCCCGTACTTCAAACCGCGCAGGCCGCCTGAATTCTCCGCTACCGTGCCGCCAATCGAAGCTGTGGACACTGTGCCCGGGTCAGGCGGATATATTAATCCAAATTTTTCGACTGCAATATTTAAATCTTGAACAATGACTGCCGGTTCGACCACCGCAACCCGGTCAACCGGATCGACCTCAAGAATTTTATTCATTCGAATTGTGAACATGACAATCCCGCCCGCCATGGGTACCGTCCCCGCACTGAGATTGGTACCGGATCCACGGGTATATACCGGAATTTTTTCCCGGTTGGCTAATTTCAGTATTTGTGATATTTCTTCTGCATTCGCAGGCTGCACAATGGCATCCGGCAAATTAAAAAAACCAGGAGTCGCATCGTAACCAAAGCAGATTAAATCTTCTTTTTCCGTCTGAACCCATTCATTGCCGACAATCGCTTTTAATTCTTTAATCAGTTGCTCTTTCATACACCATTCCCCATCTTTCAAAATTTTATTCTCCACTCAGTTTGAAAAACATCTAAAAAAGCGGCGTTTTGCAGACGGTAACTCGAAACAAATGCGGCTAACCCTTCGGGACACAGACACCGCAAATGAAATGCGTCTATATTTATATAATCGGCTTGCACGTGAAAAAGCATGTAGTGTTTAGATCTTGACCATAGTGGTTAATTGCCTCTTATAACGATTTAGCTGTGAGTGCTGACAGTTAACCACTATGATCACTTCGCCCGTTTGACATTAATACAGTTAGTATCAATTTCAAACGCTAACCGTTCTCTTCATATCTATTTCACAATTTATGTTAAGGAAGCATCCAACTGAGAACATATGCCTGCAGATAAACCAGGATCCCCATGACAATGACCATTGCAATACTATGCGGTAATGCAAACCGGAAAATTGTCGATTCTTGACCTACCAGGCCAGTAGCAGCGCAGGCAACCGAGATACTTTGCGGTGAGATCATTTTACCGCAAACACCGCCGGAGGAGTTGGCCGCTACGGTAAGGTTCGGGTCAACACCCAGTTGCTCGGCAGCTGTTTTTTGCATGGAGCCGAACAATGCATTAGACGAGGTGTCTGAACCGGTCAGGAACACACCCAACCAGCCCAAAATCGGCGAGAAGAATGGGAACAGCGCTCCGGTTGCGGTAAAGGCAAGACCCAAAGTGGAACTCATACCGGAATAGTTCATAATATAGGCTAACCCAAGAATCATGGCAATCGTAAAAATCGGATAAATGAGTTGTTTGATCGTGCTGAAAAAGCAGGTAAACGCTTTGGCAAAACTATACTTTGGCATGATAAAGATAGATAAAATGCCGGATAAAAAGATAGCCGTTCCAGCTGCAGATAAAAAGTTGATCGCATAAGTAGCCGCATAGGGGGTGTTTTTCGCGACAACCGGAGCCGCTTTGAGCACTAAGTTATGCAGTCCAGGCCAGAGCAAAGGAGTGAAGCCAAGCGTTTTCTCCCAGCCAACCAGTATCTTTTTAAACCCGAGGAATTTATCATCAGACCACAAGAATAAAAGAATTGCCAAAATTAAATACGGCTACCAGGCACGTAAAATCTATGATGTTGAATATTTACATTGCGTTGTAATAGTAGCCGGTTTTTCGTCTGGAAAATGCCACACTTGACTCGGCTTCCAGAATTTGAGGAAAACCAACAAGCCGATCATCGTAACGAAGGCCGAAGTGATATCCGGTAAATACACGCTGATATAGTTGGCAGTATAAAACTGGGTTGCCGCGAAACATACGCCAGCCACAATTACAGCCGGCAACACTTCCATGGAACGTTTCCAACCGCACATCAAAACAACCACCCATAACGGCACGATCAATGAAAAAAACGGCAACTGACGGCCAATAACCTTACTGAGCGTCATGGGATCAATGCCGGTAACCTGCCCAGCCACCACAACCGGTATCCCAATAGCGCCGAAGGCAACTGGCGCCGTGTTAGCAACTAAACAAATACCAGCCGCATACACAGGACTAAACCCAAGGCCCACCAGCATCGCAGCAGTAATCGCCACCGGCGTACCAAAGCCTGCGGTACCTTCAATAAAAGACCCAAAGGCAAATGCGATAAACAATGCCTGCAAACGGCGGTCATCGGTAATCGCCGCCAAAGAGTTCTTGATAATCTCAAATTCGCCGGTTTCAACGGTCATATTGTAAACCCAAATGGCCGTTACAACAATCCAGATAATCGGAAATATTCCTGTCATGACGCCATTTAAGGTTGCACTCATTGCCAACCCAGCAGGCATTTTAAAAACAAAAATAGCGATTAAAATAGCGGATAAAACCCCGAAAAATGCTGCGTTATGACCTTTGGAGCGTTTGATTCCCAACATGTACAGAATAATCAATAGTGGTATTGCCGCAACCAGTGCTGATAAACCGATGCTTCCCAATGGATTATAGTTTTGAACCCACATGAATTAATACACCTCTCCCTTTAAATAGAATAACAACGCATATGCCCCTTCTTCTTGCCGTTTCACCTCCTTTATGAGTAGGGGCTAAAAAATTTTTATCTTTATATATATTGGTCATAATATGCCGTCGTTGTTAATTGCTACGTAGTAAGAAGATCAAAATGTATCGTATTCTGCGATTCTTGGCATAGATTACAAAATTTAGAAAAGTTTCTGTTTTTTCAGCTTATTAATGGTCGTTCTGTTTATTTAAATTTTGTGATTATTTGACCCAGACGACCACTCTTTTCCTTGCTTAATTACTGTTGAGAAATTACTAATAATACTGCTTGCGCTTATCATCTTTTCTGCATATTGGAAGACTAGTCATCTACTGGTCCTACCACTATTTTCTATTATTTTATATCATATTGCAAAAATAAACAATATATTTACCCAAGTTAAAATATTCACTTTATTTTTAAAATCGGATCATCAGTTATGGCTGATCCAACTTTTCGAGTTGTGCTGACCTGGGCTGCTCCCGATTAAAAAGAAAAGCCCTCGTAAAACGAACTCGTTCTACGAGGGTAAGGGGACGAACCGCACTACCAGCTAAGCACGATAGACATCATCAATGAATTCAACGCCTTTGTCTTCCAAAGTTTTCTTTACCCATTCCCGGTTTAGACTTCCGGCAGAGGCCTTCTGCACTTTTGCATGATCATTCTGTGCATTCGCCTCCGCCTTTTCGATTAAACTGCCTGCATCCTGCCTAGGAATAACAATTACCCCATCCGCATCGCCCAAAACAATATCTCCGGGATTGATCACCACGCCGCCAATGGAAATCGGCACATTGACTTCACCAGGACCTTCTTTAAACGGGCCGCCTGGCGTCGTCCCCGTTGCATAAATCGGGCACTGCACTTTCGACAACTCATCAATATCACGGATAGGACCGTCGATAACAATCCCCGCGACCTTTTTGTAGTCAGCCAAGTAGCGATACATAATTTCGCCCATAATCGCCCGATCGCGGTCGCCGGCATTGGAGAAGACAATAATGTCCCCTTCCTGCGCCATATTCAGCGCCTGATGCAGCATCAAATTGTCACCTGCACGCGCTTTTACCGTTAACGCCACGCCGCACATCCGCTTCACCGGCAATGATTTCAATGAAATTTCTGCCGGCAAGGCGCTTAAACGCCCCATGCAATCTGCTACATTTGCTGCAGGCAACTTTCCAAATCGTTCAACCAATTCCGGCGCAGCAACTTCTCTTTTCAAAAACACACGATTTCCAATTCCCATTTTATTCCCCCCTTTAATTAATCTGTGTAAACAGCAGCTGTATCCCAGTCAATTTGCTTAACCGGCCAAGTAGGTTCCTTACCTTCGTAAACTTCCTGTATTCCGATTGCGGAATGCAAGGAAGCACGATCTGTCGCCTCTTTAGTCGCTGCTCCAATATGCGGCGAAACCACTACATTATCCAAATAAAGAATTGGGTTTTCTTTATCAACCGGCTCTTTTTGCAATACATCAAGACCGGCGCCAGCTATTATTTTATTTTTGCATGCCTCGTACAAATCCGTTTCGTTAACAATTTTCCCCCTGGCGGCATTGATCAAAAATGCCGTCGGCTTCATCATTTTGAATTGTTCCATTCCTACGAATTCTTTTGTTACTTTCGTTGTTGGGCAGTGCAAGGATACAAAATCGCTCTCTTTATAAATCCGTTGGATATCCCTCACCACTTCTACGCCTTCGGGAAAGTCTTTTGCCGGTTTATATGGGTCATAAGCCAGCACCTTCATATTGAAGCCATCCTTGCTCATTTTGGCAACACGCGATCCAATATTGCCGCAACCGATGAGGCCAACGGTCTTTCCGTCAAGCTCAGACTTAGGAGTCCTTAATTTTGCCTTATAATAATCATCGATAAAATCCCTACGAACAACGGTGTAATTTCGCGAACAATATAACATGTACAACATTGTCACTTCTGCCACAGACGTACTATTTGCGACCGGGCAATATAGGACTTGAACGCCATGCTCCCTTGCGGCATCCAGATCCACCGTATCAAAGCCTGCGCCATGGCGAACAATCACTTTCAGCTTATCAGCGGCCTCAAACACTTCTCGGGTAATTTTGGAAAGCCGCACGATCATGGCATCTATTCCTTTAATGTCACGAATAATATCTTTTGTTTCCATACCGCTTCCGGTGATTAATTCGTGACCTCTGCTTTCTAAATACTCTCTACCTTCCTGCATGATTTCTTGCGGCAATAAAATTTTCCAGCCCATCGTAATATCTCCTCTTTGTTTATCAATTTTCATATATATAATCTGGTGCGCAGTACATAATTTGGCCATTTTTTATGGTCATTTCCGGTTTCAACATCCGATCCGCCACAAACCGGCTCCCCTTCCAATCCCGGTATAACTGTTCGAAGGGAATCCAGTCAAAAATAGCCACATCGGCTCTCGCTCCCTCAGAGAGGCAACCGATCTCCCCATCCATGTTCATCAATTTCGCAGGCCGTTCGGTACTCATCCGAACCACCTGTTCCATAGAAATCCCCATGCAAATATACCGGGACATCAAATTGGGCAGAGAAAAGATCGGCCGGCGATACATGCTGCCCAAAACCAGATCCGTGCTGCACATATCAGCAATAAATCCTTGCTCTTTTGCCGCCAGCATCACTTCAAAATCACCGTGTTTCCTGCCTTCCGCCGTGTCAAAAACAATTCCTTTCTTCCTTGCTTCCAGCACGCAGTCCCGCAACCGCCCCTGTTCATCAATGATGGTATTCTTCACGCCTTGATACACATGTTCAAATATATCGCCTGGGCGAAGTACTGCTAACACATCTTCTGTAGGAACAGGAATATTGGTGCAGTGGACCTCTACCGGACAACCTATTTTCTCGGCAATACGAACTGTGGCTTTCAAAGGTTCTATCCCCAGGCCCTCCGCAAGCTCTTCGCTTTGACGTATTTTCAAACCAAGAATATTGTCTATATTTTCATGATAAAGCCGGTACATTTTTTCTTCGTTGAAGTACTTGGGATCAATGCATTCATGGTAGCTGGTGGTTGCCAGGCCGGCAGAACAAACTTGCAAAAAGCTCTTGATTGTCACCTTACTTCTGGCAATTACAGCCGAACGAAATATAGGATAATTCGCCACGCCCGCTGAAAAATCAATCGCACTCGTTACGCCAGTTGGTAAATAAGCGGCATCTGGACAAATTCCAATGTCCGTTCCGCCATCAAACATGTGTGCATGCGCATCAATCAGTCCTGGAAAAACAAATTTCCCCTGTGCATCGATTACGTGACGAGCCGGTTCGCCCTGCTCGTATTGCGTAATCCGGCCATTATATATCGCTATGGTACGAATTTCATTCACCCGATTTCTCGGGTCAATAACCTGTCCATTTTTAATCAATAGATCCAACATAGCCATTCCTCCTTTACCAAATGCCAATTAATTTCCAATAAGGTATTCCGATGCAAAAGAAGATCACCAATGCCACGCCTACCATGATCGTCCCAACGCGCCAAAAATCTTTCTGCGGTACATAACCAGAGGCAAATGTGATCAGCCCAGCACCGTTTCCATAATGCGTAAGCAAAGCCCCGTAACTGGCGAAAAAGGCCAGCAGTAAACCGATTACCATCGGATTTACGGTTGTATTCAACGTCAACGCAAACATAACTGGATAAAAGGACGCTACAAAGGCACTGTTTGATACAAAGAAATACCTTACCGCCAGACTCACCAGTACAAGAATAACGATCACTAGCATCTCATTTAGGTTAGAAAAATCCATCACATGGCTTAATAAATCCGCCAGCCATTTATAAAATCCCGCTGAGGCAAGCGCTGCGGCAACACCATAAAAGGCACCATACCAAACAAATATATTCCAAGCGCCTTTTGCCCCAATGACATCATCCCAATTCATAATCCCAGTGGCCAAAACCAACGCCAAAAAAACGAATCCGACAATTTGCATATTCAAATTAACAAACGTTAATTGCGGCCCGAACATCCACGCCAGTATTGCCAGAATAAACAACACAAACAGGCTCTTTTCCTGCATGCTTATTGGCCCAATATCCTCTAACCCTTTTTGGGCAATCGGCTTTATATCTCCCAGTGATTTCAAATCTGGTTGGTAAACTTTGTAGACAATAAATGGCGCTGCCAGTAAAAACAGACCGGCCGGCACAACAGAGGCCATAAACCATTTCCCCCAGCTCAAGTCAACCCCCAGCATCCCGCTGATTAAAGAAACCGTTATCGCATTCGTAGCCATCCCTGTCAAAAAGAGGGCTGATGTTCCCTGTGAACTCACATACATTAAAATGGTCAAATACGCACCAAGTTTTCTCGGCTCATTTGTCGGTGTCGATCCGATCCCTTCTGCAATATTGCGAAAGATCGGATAAATGATGGTAGTTCTGGCACTATTCGATCCGGTTGCAGGACTTAAAACTAAGTCCGTCATCGTCATCAAGTACCCCAGCCCCATGGTCGAGTTTCCTGAGCGCAGCAAAAGATTATACGCTATACGCTTTCCAAGGCCAGTTTTTACAAACGCCGTACAAACAATCGTCACCAATGCAATAAACCATGTCATATCATTGCCATAGCCCTTCAGCAAGATAGAACTGTCCATAAACATTGCTGCAAAACCTATAATGATCAAGGTTATGACCGGCTCAGAAAAAGGTTTAATAATCAAACCAGCCAGCAATCCCAAATAAATTGCTACAATGTGCCAAGTTTTTGCCTCCAATCCTGCCGGTGCTGGAATGTTCCATATAACAATCGGAACCAACCCCACCATAAACAATCGCATTAGTGTAGTCGTATTCATTTGAACCCTCCTTATTTTCTATATGCCTTACATATAAGCAAATATTGTGCCAAGTCTTATTATTTATAAATTATCCGCAAATACAAGGCATCATTAATTACAAACTCGCAAAACTGTTCCACGAACCAGTTTAACGGTTTCATTTTGAAATCATCGGCTTCGTTTTTGAACCGACAAAAGAAATGAGCGGAAAAATTCTATGTTTTTCGAATTTTTCCGCTCATTTCTTATTTGATCCTGCATCAATTAATGTCTATAAGCCGTATTCTTTTAATTTCCGCCATAAAGTCGTTTTACTTAAGCCTAGTTCACGCGCAGTAGCCGCTTTATTCCCCATATTTCGTGTCAGACAATCCAACACCCGTTCCTTGGCATAATCCGCCAGCGTAGTCTTTCTTAAAACTGCTGTTCGCTGGTCTGTCGCCCCGCTTTCGCGAGCCATCGGAAAATCAGCCGCTTCTGCATCGCTCAGCAAAAAATCCGGTTCGGCTTCCAGCAGCGAAAACATTAACCCTTCGTCAATAAAACCATCCTCCGCCATAACCATCAAGCGTTCTATAATATTTCGCAACTGCCTTATATTGCCCGGGTAATCATATTCGCATAACATTTTTTGCGCCTGGGGAGAAAATTTTATCTCGCGTCTACATTCACGTAAAATAACCTGCACCAAGGTCATGATGTCTTCCTTTCGCTCGCGCAAAGCCGGAAGTTTCAACGGCAATACAGCCAAACGGTAAAAAAGATCTTCCCGAAATTTCTTCTTTTTGACTTGCATGGTCAAATCTTGATTGGTTGCCGCTACGATGCGCACATCGATCGGGATCGTTTTTGTATCGCCGATTCGTGTGACTTCCCGTTCCTGAAGAACGCGCAGCAATTTAACCTGAACCTGCGTCGAAATTTCACCGATCTCGTCCAAAAATATCGTGCCTCTATGCGCCAGTTCAAACAGGCCTTCCTTCCCCTCATTTCTTGCTCCCGTAAAGGCGCCTTTTACATACCCAAACAATTCGCTTTCCAGGATATTTTCCGGAATGGCCGCACAGTTCACTGCTACAAAAGCTTCTTTCGCTCTTTTGCTATAGTTGTGGATGCTCTGCGCAAAAACCTCTTTGCCTGTTCCAGATTCTCCTGTGATCAAAACCGTAGAATCCGCCTCCGCATATTTTTTCGCGCGGAAAACAGCTTCGCATACAGCCTTGCTTCGTCCCAATATATCAGAAAACCGCATCTTTGCTTGATGTGATTTTACGACTAAGTTCTTTCGCACTTCTTTTTCGGAACTAAAAATCATATCCATACTACGAATATTGACGACAATGGCGCTAACCCGTTTATCAATAAAGATAGGGATAAGATCTAACGAAAATTTTTCATTTTCAAAATCCGCAATGTAATTATACATACTGCTTTCCGTTGACACCTGATCAAATAGTGATCTTTTTGAAAAGCAGTACTCAATAAACTTCGTTTCTTTATCTTTCAACAAGCTTTTAGCTAAATCATTGACAAAAAGGATCTGCCTGTTTTCATCAACCGCTATGATCCCACTATTAGTCGACTGTAAAATCTCATGCAAAATTGATTGGTTTCTCTGTTTTTCTGTATCTACGCTAATAAAATGCAACGCTTCATTCAAAACCGATTCAATTGATGCTTCATCGACAACGGTCTCAACACAGCGGACCCCCCATTTTTTTGCTGCTTCCTGCGTCGTACGCCCGCCGATCAATACGCCAATGCCTTGCTCTTTCAATTCCGCCACAATACCATCGATCTCACTAACATGATGTATGTGCGGGATCACTAACGAAACACCGGATATGTCCCTAAAGCGCATGGCCGTTTCGCTGGC
>CAYUNV010000025.1:14951-22989 GCA_964446265.1 uncultured Negativicutes bacterium
TAAGTCAAACCCCATGAACGCAACTTTATCCGAATATTTTACGGCGCTCTGATACGAATAAAACAAGTCCTCATACGTATAATTCACATTGAAAATCGGTATGGAAACCTGCTCTCGCAACAGCAAAACATTGCGGCCTCTGCTTATAATAATTTTTATGCCATCCGCAATCAGTTGTTCAGCAATTTCCAACGTTTTTTGCCCTGTTGCCGTATAATTGGGAATCAATAATTTTCTCTTTTGCAAAACATTTTTTACTGTTTTTGCAAAAGAATCCGACGGTGAAATAATTGCAATCTTATAGTCCATATGTGTCCATTTTCCCATTTCTCATATTCCTCTATCGTCATTATAATCATCAATTGAATCCCCAACACATAATCGGATAATTCTGATAAGAAAAATTGTGCCAGCCCCATATCATCTTTCATCGATATTTACTATTATAACATAATCCACTCGTTGCTGTTCATTTCTGGTCTGCCCCCAAAATATGTGCCAGGATTTTAAGTCAGTCTAAGCCGCAGCCACTATTGCCTACGGCGCAAAAGTTTTTGTGTGCAATTTTCTTAATGTATTTTGGCAAATGGCAATTTAGCACTTGCTAAAATTTTACATCAGTTAATTTTTATACTATTATGCGCATAAAAAATCAAATCCCCAGCGCTTAAGCCGAGGATTTGATTTGCATAATAAGTTTTGATTTGTCATTCACTACCAATTTGAACCCATCTGTAGCAAATGAAAATAATTATCTATTTACCAACTCTATTTTTTCTCTACATCGATATTGCATTTTTGAACAGCGATAGCTGACACCAAGGCATGACCATCAAACATTATTATTCGTCCAAACTCACACTTTTTTACAATGCTACATCTCTATACTGAGCGTATCAAGAAGAGGAATTTGTTGGAAATAAATTTTAGAACTTTTTGTTGTCTGCAATCAATTTACCATATAAGGTTATTTTATTCAACAGTTACACTTTTTGCCAAATTACGCGGTTTATCTACGTCACAACCGCGCGTAACCGCCGCATAATAAGCCAGAAGCTGCAACGGAATTACCGCTAAAACCGGAGCCAAAAACTTATCCGTTTCCGGAATACGGATGACATGATCGACATATTTCGCAATCTTATCGTCATTGGCGAACGCAATGCCGATTACGATGGCATCCCGGGCTTTTACTTCTTTGATATTGCTTAATGTTTTCTCATACACGTCCAACTGGGTGGCCAGAGCAATCACCGGAATCCCTTCAATAATCAAAGCAAGTGTTCCGTGTTTCAGCTCACCGGCTGCATACGCTTCGGCATGGATATAGGAAATTTCTTTCAGTTTCAGGGAGCCTTCCAAGGCCACGGCGTAATCCAGGGAACGGCCAATAAAGAAGACATCCTCATTGAATCCGTACAGCTCAGCAAAGGTTTTTATCGGCTCAACATTTTCCAGCAATTCATGCGCCTGCGTCGGCAGTTGCCGCAACCCTTGAATCATGGTCTTCATTTCGTCAGCCGATAACGTGCCCCGTAAATCGGCTAAATAGATAGCCAGCATACAAACACTAATCAATTGCGTTGTATAGGCTTTCGTTGACGCTACGGCAATTTCCGGCCCGGCCCAGGTATAGATAACTTGGTCCGCCTCCCGCGAAATCGAAGAACCGACAACATTGGTAATCGCCAGGGTGCGGGCGCCCAGACGTTTTGCTTCTTTCAATGCCGCCAATGTATCACTGGTCTCACCGGATTGACTGATGACAACCATCAGCGTATTTTCATCAACAAGCGGTGTCCGGTAGCGGAACTCAGAGGCAATATCCACTTCCACCGGAATCCGGGCCATCCGCTCAATATAATATTTGCCGACAACACCGGCATGATAAGCCGTTCCACAGGCGACGATGGCAATCTTATTGATTGCCGCAACATCCTCTTTACTCCATTTCAATTCATCGAAAAGGATGTGACTGTCGTCTTTTGCCAGACGGCTGGTCATGGTATCGCGGATCGCCTTAGGCTGCTCATAAATCTCCTTGATCATGAAGTGCTCGTAGCCGCCTTTTTCAGCCGCTTCAGCATCCCAATTCACTTCAAATACCTTTTTGGTCACCGGCACGCCTTGGCGGTTCATTACCCAGACCGAATCTTTTGTAATGACAGCCATTTCACCATCACTGAGGATATACGTCCGCCGTGTATGGTTAATAATGGCCGGAATATCGGAAGCAATAAAATTTTCCCCGATGCCAAGCCCGATTACCAACGGATTGTCTTGTTTCGAGCAGATAATTTTATCCGGATCATTTTCCGACAAAAACACCAACGAATAGGAGCCGCTAATTTCGGATAAAACTTTTTTTACTGCCGCTTCAAAATCACCGGCGTAATACTCCTCCATCATGTGGGCGACTACTTCGGTGTCCGTTTCCGATAAAAATACGTGTCCGCGTTCGATTAACTTTTCTTTCAGTTCCAAATAGTTTTCAATAATCCCGTTATGCACAACAACGAACTTGCCGCTGCAGTCCGTATGCGGATGGGAATTCAGGTCAGACGGACGTCCGTGGGTAGCCCAACGGGTATGTCCGATACCAATCGTGCCTTGCAGCATCCGTTGTTCTAATTTTTTTTGCAGTACTCCCAAACGGCCAACACTTTTCTCAACCTTGATTTCGCTGCCGTCCATCACAGCAATGCCTGCAGAATCATATCCACGGTATTCCAGTTTCGTAAGACCTTCTAATAAAAATGGCGCAGCTTGGTTTGATCCAACATAGCCGACAATTCCACACATAAATAACTCCTCCTACACATTCCTAGGTACTCCTTCTGTTACAGTCGTTTTGTCCCACCGGTCGCCCGATGGTTTTGTCGACTGCTTACGGGCACAGTAACCGAGAGGCATCCGCTGACAAATTCGATAAACCTCTTCCTCGTCTGCTTGTCTATGCAAGCACCAGCGCTTCCGTAATACCTGCCATTCTCCACAAAACAATCATCATACTTGTAACGCCAACAATCCCCCCCTAATCTAATTTATGTATGTGCAGAGGAACACTACCGTAAGCGCCCCTCTGCACATACGTTATCATTCTAATACAAACACCCGGTGCGGTCAAATCATGCCTGTTCTTTGCGTATCACTGCCGCAATTTCGTCAACGATACATTGCAGCTCCGAAAGTTCCGGACCTTCTGCCATAACCCGGATTAAGGGCTCTGTCCCGGATGGCCGGACTAAGATTCGACCGGTTTCACCCAATTTTTGTTCGCCGGCACAAATTGCATCAGCGATGACAGTATTTTCTTCCCAGCCTTGTTTTGTATTCACACGGACGTTTACCAGCACTTGCGGAAAGCGAGTCATACATTTTCCCATTTCAGACAATTTTTTGCCGCTATTCTGCAATGCAGCGACTAAGTGCAAGGAAGTAATCAACCCATCGCCGGTAGTGGAATAGTCACTAAAAATAATATGGCCGGATTGTTCGCCGCCTAATGCCAATCGTTTTTCCAACATCGCTTCCAGTACATAACGGTCGCCGACTTTCGTGACTAATACTTTTCCTCCCGCCTGCTTTATCGCCTGGTGCAGCCCAATATTACTCATGACAGTTGTTACTAATGTTTGATCCGGCAACCGGTTTTGGCCTAACAACTGCAGTGCGCAGATCACCATAATTTGATCGCCGTCAATCACTTGTCCTGCTTCATCGACAGCCAGGCAACGATCGGCATCACCGTCATAGGCAATACCTAAATCCGCCTGATGTTCCCGCACTGCTGCCTGCAATCCTTCCAAATGCGTTGACCCGCAATGGTCGTTGATATTTATTCCGTTAGGGTTGTCATGCATGACAATCACTTCCGCACCAAGGCGGCGAAATACTGCTGGCGCTGCTTCATACGCCGCCCCATTGGCGCAATCCATGACAATTTTCAACCCGGTAAAATTGCAGTCTATGGTTTGACTGGCATATTTCATATATTCATGAATCAAATCATGCCGGAATTCAATCGTTCCGATCCCGGCACCGGTCGGCCGCGACATAGTATCTTCACCGGATAATACCAGTTGTTCCAATTCTTCTTCGATTGCATCCGATAATTTGTATCCATTACCGGCAAAAAATTTGATGCCGTTATCCGGATACGGATTGTGGGAAGCGGAAATAACCACCCCTGCCTGTGCTTTTAGATGGCGAACCAAAAATGCGACACCCGGAGTAGGAATAACGCCCAGCAAAATAACCTGGCCTCCAGCAGAACAAATGCCTGCAGCCAGCGCAGATTCCAACATTTGTCCGGACAGCCTGGTATCACGGCCAATAATAAAGACAGGGCGCTCATGTTCTCTGCCGAACAAGGTAGTTGCCGCTCTCCCCAATAAATATGCTAATTCTGCCGTTAGTTCTTTATTTGCAATGCCACGTACTCCATCTGTGCCAAAAAGTTTTCCCATTGTCGTACTCCCCTCAAAATTGGTATTGCTGACAAGTCAAGTGTTAAGGCCGGTATTCTCGGATAATCGATCCAGCAGCATGGAGACCATCCAACGCTGCACTCATGATTCCACCTGCGTAGCCGGCACCTTCGCCGATTGGATAGAAGCCGGATACATTGACCGCCTGACCGGCATCGGAACGCAAAATACGCACTGGAGCCGAAGTACGGGTTTCAACGCCCGTCATGACTGCATTTTCATGCGCAAAATCTCTGATCTTGCGATTAAAAGCCGGTAATGCTTCCGCCAATGTATCGGTTACAAAACCTGGCAAACAGTCATGCAAATCAGCAGCCGTCACCCCCGGCCGATAGCTGGGCGTTACCAAGAACCGGCTGCTGCTGACAATTCCCCTGAGGAAATCCTGCACAGTTTGTATTGGCGCAGAATAATTTCCACCGCCCACTTGATAAGCCAATTGTTCATAATGACGTTGAAAGTCAATTCCGCTCAATACTCCGGACCCATAATCCTGCGGATTTACATTTACCACCAACGCACTGTTGGCAATCCCCGAATCTCTATTATACAGACTCATGCCGTTCGTGACAACACCACCCTCTTCGGATGCCGCAGCCACGACGGAACCGCCGGGACACATGCAAAAAGAATACGCTGTCCGCCCACTCCCAGGAGAATGATAAACCAGCGCATAATCTGCAGGCCCCAAGGCCGGATGACCGGCTGCATTGCCATACTGAGCCGTATCAATCAACAATTGCGGATGTTCAATACGCACCCCGATTGCAAACGGTTTTGCCTCCATCGCCAGCCCGCGGTTATACAACATTTGGTAAGTATCGCGGGCACTATGGCCAATCCCTGCCAAAGCCACAGCACATGGGAAGTGCCTCGTATGATTGATTGTAATCCCTGTCAGCGTTCCATTTTGGATCGAAACGTCCGTTACCTGGGACTCGAATTCGACCTGGCCACCGAGTTCAATAATTTTTTTGCGGATATTCTTCACGACAGACCGTAATTGGTCGGTTCCGATATGCGGTTTATGATGGTAACAAATCTCGGCCGGCGCTCCGGCTGCTACTAACGCATCCAATACCTCGCGCATCTTGGGATCATGGATCCGCGTTGTAAGCTTTCCGTCGGAAAAAGTTCCGGCACCGCCTTCCCCAAATTGCACATTGGATACGGTATCGAAATTACCCGTCCGCCAAAAATTCGCAACATCCTTGGTCCGTCGGTCGATATCCCGCCCGCGTTCCAAAACCAAAGGCCGGAAACCGTATTCCGCGAGTTTCAATGCCGCCAACATGCCGGCGGGACCGAAGCCAATCACCACGGGCGGATGGCCCATGGTTTTTGTTCCGCAAGCAAGAGGTTCTATTACGGCTTCCTCGGCGACAGTAACCGCCGGATCTGCTCCAAGCCGCGACAGGATCCGTTGTTCCGGCAAACCGGTGCGGACATCCAGCGAATAAACAAAACAAATATTATTCTTCCGGCGGGCGTCCACCGCTTTGCGGTTGATGATTACCTCTCCGATCTCTTTCGGAGAAATTTTTAACCGTTTGGCTGCCAATGGCAGTATAGGGGTATCATTATCAATCGATACCCTGAAATTCATAATACGTAACAATAACTTACTTCTCCTTTAACGATTAGCGCTCGGCGCTGCCGGTCCGGATGCCAGATAAATATGCACAAGTACCGAGGCCTGAGCAGCACTAATCCCTTCTTTTAACTGTAGCTTTACTTCTTGGCTCGTGTCCTTCGTCAGGCCGCCGAGACTGATCGGCATGGTGAAAATTGTGTCTATTTTCTCCAATTCCTGATTAGGCCCTTGCACTTCAACCGTCTCCGGTTCGACAGTAATCCGCTTCACCGTAAGGCCCGCCCCTAAGTCACCGTAGACTTGCGGCTTAATTTCTACCGTTTTCTTGCTGGGCACTTTTGCCATAGTGACGGCAACATTTACTTGCGCCGGACTGCAACTTACACCATCAACTATTTTCCCATCCCTGCCGATGACCTTTACAGAAGGATCCATGGTAAAATCAGCATTTCTCATATTCAAGTCGACAGTGGCAATCACTCTTTCGACCGTATCCACAATCGATTTGGGTCCCTGCACAGTAACTTGGGCCGGCGTTGTTACCGCCTTGCCAACCATCGCACCCACGATAGCAGTTCCTGAATACTGAATTTCTATTGGCAATTGCCGTGCCGCCATGGTATCAATCCGGATCATTGCCTGGTCAGGATTTACCTCCGTCAACTCCAGATTGGGCGGGATAACTACATGGACCTTGACCGCCTGCCGGCCTTCCGATACTCCCCGCAAATCCAGATAAGCCTTAATATCCGCCGCAGTTACGTACGCTACCACATTACGCAAACCCCGGATTTTTACCCGTACTGTATCCGGCGCCTCGGCAAGAGTATAATGCGTTGTCAGATTTTGTACCTCCAGCGGAATGGAAAAGCTCACTTCAACCGGCGGATTTTGCTCATTCATTACATACATCCACAATATAATAGCCATAATCAGGGCTAAAATTTTAGCGGCAATATTTTTTTGTGGCATAATTGTCATGGCACAGAAGGCCTCCGTTTAAAAAAATCACTAAATGCCGAGTTTTTCGGCATAAATAACGGTTTTAATTTATCTTTCAAATCTTCCGCATTCAAATACCGCAATAACTGTCCGTCGCGCGCAACAGAAATCACACCTGTCTCCTCACTGACGACAATAACAATCGCATCGGTCTGTTCGGTTACGCCAATCGCAGCCCGATGCCGAGTTCCCAGCTCTTTACTCAATTCCCGGTTTTCGGTTAACGGCAACAGGCAGCCGGCAGCCATAACACGGTTACCGCGAATAATCACCGCGCCATCGTGCATTGGCGTATTCGGTATAAAAATATTGATCAAAAATTCACTGGATACTAAGCCGTCTACTTTTAAGCCTGTGGCAATATAGTCATTGAGGCCGATTTCCTTTTCGATAACTACCAATGCGCCAATTTTATTCCGCGCCAAAACAGCAAGCGCTTTTGTCAGTTCATTGAGCAAAGACATCGTTTCTTCCGGGTTCAAAAAAATATTCTTACCGAATAAATTACCTTGGCCCAGTTGTTCCAGGGCACGCCGCAGTTCCGGTTGAAAAACAATCGGCAAAGCAACAAGTACCACCGTCATCGTCTTCTGCAGAAGCCAGTAAATGACATTAAAACCAAGCCCCTTGCTGACTAATGTCAATACCATCAATACGATGAGCCCTTTCAGCAATGCAAGCGCCCGGGTATCCTTGATCATAATATACAATTTATATAAGACAATCGCTACAATAATAATTTCAAAACCATCAAGAAAAGAAATTGTAGACAGAATTCCCTTCAGTTGCTGCAGCATAACAACTACTCCTTACCCATAATTACCTACATTATATTCTACCAATCCGTTAGGAAAACCTTTCACAAAACAACAAATTTAAAAACCCCCCGCGCACGGACGAGGCCACTGAAAAACTTGTGGTGTTGACGGCAAGCTCAAAGATCAAGAACCAG
>CAYUNV010000026.1:0-22961 GCA_964446265.1 uncultured Negativicutes bacterium
CGATTACAATACGATGTACACTACGATCAGCGATTTTCGCAATACAGTGTTTACGAACAAGCTGCAATCCACGTTGGCGCCGAAGACCGCGTCTTCCAGCAATGAATCGGTGGCGACGGTGACGGCAAACGCCGATGCGGTGCTGGTAAACCATGATCTGGTGGTTTCACAGCTGGCTGATGGGGTAAAAAAGATCAGCAGCGCGGCAATTACAACCGGAACTGCCAAAGATACGCTGGCCAATCAGTTTGGCATCAGCGGAACTTTCAATATCAGCATAAAGAATGGCGATACGACGAAAACGATTGCCGTGGACAGCAGCAAGAGCATTTATGAACTAGTCAGTAACATCAACAAGTCCGGCGCGAATGTGACGGCCAGCTATGATACGACGCTGGACCGGTTTTTCCTGTATACGAATGATACGGGGGCCGATGCAGGTATTGACTTTTCCGGCAGTGATGCAGCCGGGTTGAGTTTTCTGGCCGATAATCTGAAAATCAGCACAACTGCAGCTTCCGGAAAAGATGCGGAGTTTCAATTGGACGGGATCGAGCTTTCCCAATCCACCAATAATTTTTCGATTTCCGGCATCAATTATTCGTTGAAATCGGTAGGTGGAACCACGGATAATCCGGTCCAGATCATGGCGTCGCCGGATATTGATAAAACCGTCGCCAACGTAAAAAGCTTTATTGAATCGTATAATGCAATGCTGGCCAAGGTGAACAGCGAATTGGATGAGGAACGCTATTCCGATTATACGCCGCTGACCGATGACCAGAAATCGGAAATGTCGGAAGACGATATTAAGACCTGGACAGAAAAAGCGAAAAGCGGGTTGCTGCGAAATGACTCGACCTTGCGGAGCTTGGTTGACGGGGTGCGGAGCAATGTGTCCAACCCGGTTTCCGGCGTTACGGGAAATTACGCGTCGGCCTCGTCGATTGGCATTACCACCGGTTCTTACACGGAAGGCGGCAAGCTGTACCTGAACGAGACCAAGCTGCGCACGGCGCTGGCGGCCGATCCGGATGCTGTGAATAAAATATTCGGTTCCTCCGGCACGACAAGCAGTCAAAAGGGGATCGCCGTCCGGATGTATGATACGCTCAAGACGGCTATGGACAATATCGTGAGCAAGGCCGGTGTTACGGCTTCGATCAGCGGCGATACGAAAAGCAGTATTGCAAAACAGATTCGGGAATATACTACAGATATGAGCGATTTCAGTGATCGCTTGAGTGATCTGGAAACTCGCTATTATAATCAATTCGATGCGATGGAATCGGCATTGGAAAAACTATCATCGCAAAGCGCTTGGTTGTCACAGCAGTTGGGAACCAGTGGTTGATTGGAAATAATGGCTGGATTGGATGAGGAGGAACGATTATGAACACCAAAGCATCGGCAAATGCTTACAAACAGCAGCAAATTATGACAGCGTCACCGGAAGAATTGACGATGATGTTATACAACGGAGCAATCCGGTTTATCAGCGAAAGTGTGGCGGCATTAGAGGCCGGTGATATGCAGGTTTGTCATAATAAGAATATGCGGGCCCAGGATATTGTCAAGGAATTCATGTGCACGCTGGATATGCAGTATGAAATTTCCCAGGGTTGGTATAAACTATACGATTATATCGACTATCGGCTGATCCAGGCGAATATAAAAAAAGATAAAGAGATGCTGTTGGAGGCGAAGGGATTGCTGACGGAACTGCGTGATACTTGGTTTCAGGCCATGAAAGAAATACGCCCCGCGCGGGCTATAGGGAGATAACATGACGACCGAAAAACTATGGCAGGAATACGCATTCCTGACGCGTGAAATGACCAAATTTATTGCGAAACGGGATTTTTCGCTGGTGAATACTTTATTGGACCAGCGGGAACAGTTGCAGCAAATGATTACGGCATCGGGGGACAAGGCGTATCGCGGCTCGCCGACGGGGCAGGCCATGTTGCGGTCGATTATGGAACAGGAGCAGCAGATTGCGTCAGCGCTGCAAACGCTGCGCAACAAGATGCAGCAGCAAAAGACTGTTTCCAGCACCTACGAATCGTTTCGTGGTTCAGCCGATGCAATCGCCAATGTCGGTTGGCTGAAGAATGTCAGCGTATAGAAGCGTACCAATACGCTGAAAAATAAGGATCCGGGGAAAACGTTTCATTTTTCCTCAGATCCTTGTTTTATGTGGCTAAAAACTTGACGCATGCTTATTTTTCCGATTGGTTACTATTTTCTTCCAGCAATGCCCGGACTTGGTTTTCCGGCACGGCTTTGCTGAAGAGGTTGCCTTGGACTTTATCACAGCGGTATTCGGCCAGTTTTTCCAGTTGGGCCGTTGTTTCCACCCCTTCGGCTGTCGTGGCCAGATCCAACTGATGGGCCATATTGATAATGACCTGGGTCAATTCGCTGTTCCCTTCGTCGCTGATCATTCCGTCAACGAACGATTTATCAATTTTGATTACGTCGATTGGCAGTGAGTTCAAATAACGCAGCGAGGAATAGCCGGTGCCAAAATCATCCAGATGGATCGTGATGCCCATCTCTTTCAACTGCAATAGTTTTTGCTGGTGCAGTTCAATATTTTCCATCAAAACGCTTTCTGTGATTTCGAAGCCTACGCAGTGCGCGACCACTTTCGTCTCTTTTAGGATGGCGGCGACGGCTGGAACGAAGTCTTCCTGCCGCAGTTGCAGGACGGAAATGTTGATCGTTACGTTCAGGTCGTGATAGCCTTCTGCATGCAGTGCAGTGATGAATTGGCAGGCGCTTTTTATCACGTACAGGCCGATGGGGACGATCAGTCCTGTATCTTCCGCCAAATCGATAAAATCAACGGGGACTACAAAACCATGTTCTTTGCTGTGCCAGCGTATGAGGGCTTCCAGCCCGGAAATTTTTCGGGTGGGAAGGTGGATTTGCGGCTGGTACCACAGGCAAAGTTCATTATTGGCGAGGGCATTGCGCAGGTTCCGGCCCATGGTCAGTTTTTCCCGCAGGGCGGCGGCGATGGATGGATCGAAGAACAAATAACGGTTTTTTCCCTGCCGTTTCGCCCGGTACATGGCCAGGTCGGCGTTCTTCAGTAATTCGCCGGCTGTCCGACCGTCGGCCGGATATAAGGTGATCCCGAGGCTGACGGTGACTTGAAAACTTTTATCTTTCACTTTCATTGGTTTGTCAAAAAGATCTATTACTTTTTGCGCGTAGCGTTCCGCTTCGTCTTTGTATTTGATATTGTCCAGCAGCATTACGAATTCATCGCCGCCCATGCGGGCCACGATGCCATGCCCTTTGGCGATTTTTTCGAGCGCTCTCGCCAGGTTGATGAGCAATTTGTCGCCGTAGGAATGACTGTAGGTATCGTTGATGAATTTAAAATTATCGATATCGATAAACAAGACGGCACCGGTGCGATCGGAAGCGAAAGCGAATTTCAGGGTTTGATCGAGCCGTTCATAGAGAGCGATGCGGTTAGCCAAATGCGTCAAGGAATCGTGGTAGGCCAAATAGCTGATTTCCATTTCGATTTTTTTTCGCTCGGTGATGTCGCCGATGGAACCGGCCATGCGGATAGGCTGCCCGTCGGTGTTTTTCAGGGCTTTTCCGCGTGTCAGGATCCATTTATCGCCGGAAGGGGTATGGATATTCAGTTCGTTTACATAAAAATCAGTTTTGCCGGCAAAATGGCGTTTTAAGGTGGCCTGGGAGCGTTGCAGGTTTTTGCGGGTCAAGATTTTTCGCAAATGGTTCAATAATTCGGGATCGGTGCTTTTCCAGGAGTTTTTTTGTAAGCCGATCAGCGCGCAGCAGCGGTCGGAAAAATAGATTTCCTTATTTTGAATGTCCCAGTCCCATAGACCGTCATTAGCGCCATCTACGGACAGTTTGTAGCGTTCTTCGCTTTCATGCAGGGCTTTCTGCAGATTGGTTTGCTGTTCGTATTGTTGGCGAAGGTCATTCTTTGAGGCAACCACCTGTTGGTAGAGAGAGGAAAGCTCCTGGTTGCTTTTTTTCAAGTTGATTTCGGCTCGTTTGCGTTTCCGGACATTGGAGATCAAAATGGCAATGTACAGGATGGGGATCAAACCCAAAACGCCGGCTGTCCAGATCGCTGTTTTGTATTCTCCATAGACAGATACCGGCGGCGGTGGCTTGTTCAAAACGGTGCTGCCGGCAGGGATTTTATCGGTCGGCAGATTATAACGCAGCAATTGGCTATAATCCACTGTGATTGCACTGTCCTGGGTGATGGCTGGAGGAATGGCTGCTGTCGGATCGCCGTGTAGTATCTGTAACCCGATGCGGGCGGCCTCCTGGCCCTGGAGATAGGGCGACAGCAAGCAGCCGCCGGCAATATTGGCGGTCATTTGTGTGTCATAGAGGATATATACCGGAGCCCGGCTAGTGGCGCCGAACAATTCGATAAATTGCTGGGCGTCCATGCTGACGTTCGCCGCATCACGGGAATACGCGGCAACAAGAACCGCGCTGTTGGCCGGCGCAGTTTTCAGTGTTTCGCTGATGGCCTGGTAAGAAAGTGTGTTCAGGTGAACGACCGTAAGGCTGGGGTTTATTTTTTGGATCGCGTCGGCGAGCGGTTTAGCGGTTTGCAGTCCGAGTTCCGTATTTTCGTAGACCAGGTAAATGGTTTGCAGGGACGGATTGAACGCTTCCATCAGGCGGAGAGTCCCTGCGGCATCCGGTTTTTCGTAAATGCCGGTTACGTTGTGTTGCCCTTGCAGAAGCGGTGCAGCTGTTTCCTGCGACACGCCGGAAAAGACGATGGGGGCATTGGAAAAGATCTCGGCCCGGTATTTCAGGGCAAAGTCCAGCGCATCTTCATCGGTTGTAATCAGCAGGTCGGTTTTTTTCTCCATGTACCGGAGGGTATAAAGCTGGCGCAACAATTGGGGGTTTCGCGGATCGGGACTATGTTTTCCATCCAAATATTCCACATGGAAGACCGCCTGTTGGTTGGAATCGATAAAGACTTTCATGAGCCCCCGGATTTGTTCGTTGGTCCACTGCATGTCTTTGGCGTACGAGTTGAGAATAATGATATTCGGCTGCGGCTGGGCTTGTGAGACCGGGCAAAGGGCGGGGCAAAGAGCCGGGCAAAAAGAAAAGCCGAGTACGGATAGCAATATGATTATTCCTATCAGGATACTGCGGTTTTTTGCCAACATACACGCTGCCGCCTTGCCAGACCGGTATTAACGAAGCGGTTTCCGCCGGTGCCTTCGTTGTGGTCTTATGCTATTATTGTACTAATATTCTAATAGATCCGCAATATAATTTCCTGAAATTGGATGTTTTGTGAAGAATTTTTTGGTACACCAGAAAGTATAACATTATATCTACGCACAGACTGTAAGATCCGCTTTTTAACCGGATCAACAGTCTGTAGCTCGAAATAAGTGCGGCTAATCTTCCGATGGATTTTCCATCGGAAGAAAGTCTTCTAATCTGGTGTACATAAGTGCAACCAGCGGCTTCCGCCGTCGCTATACAAGTGAGCCTTGGTTTCAAAAGGGGATAACACCTTTTGAACCTTAGAGCGAACTTATTTCGAGCTTTACAGCCTGTTAACCCCCAGCGGGGTTTATAGGCTGTTAGCGGGATCAAGCTCGGCGCAAGTCGGGTTTTCTAAATTTTACTTGCATTTTATGCTGCAGACTTCTATAATTTAATGTAAGAACCATTTTGCTTAGGTCTGTGGTTGAAAATCGATGCCAGTCGCAGGCGAAACGATCCACGTAAGAGGCTCTAAATGGAGCTTTGAGCATGGTGCGGCTTAGGGGTAAGCCCTGCCGGTGTGCGATAACAGCGGATTTTTCTTCTGTTACGGCGCCGAGAGGAGTAGTAGTGAGGGGAATTAAGTTTCTGGTAGCGAACCTTCCGGCAGGCGAGTGTGGGGGCAAAGACCAGGTCGGCTAAGCATGGGTTTTTAATTTTCAAGAAGAGATGAGGGATTTCATTAATGGCTTTTCAGGACAAAACTCTAAAATGTAAAGACTGTGGGCAGGATTTTGTATTTACAGCAGGTGAGCAAGAGTTTTACGCCGAAAAAGGTTTTGAAAATGAACCCGCTCGCTGCCGTGAGTGCCGTGACGCCCGGAAACGGGAACGGAATGGCGGCGCAGGAGCGCGGGAGATGTATGAGGCGGTTTGTGCAGAGTGCGGTGTAACTACATTGGTCCCATTCAAACCACGCAATGATCGTCCGATTTATTGCCGTGAGTGCTTTGCGAAGAAAAGGGAGCAATAGTATATATTTGATAGTTTTGGCCCGGAATACGTTCCGGGCTTTGTGTTTTTTATCAGGGGAATTTTCACAAAATGATTGCTTTTTCCCTATGTTATTTGTATAATTATGGATGTTCAGTATTAATAATAGGGGGTTGTGGAATGTCGAAAAAACTGATTGCGGTAGTTGTTTTGTGCGTGTTCGCTTTGTCGCTGGCAATGGTTGGCTGTGGCGGACAAAAAGCGGCGGAGAAGCCGAAGGTGCTGAAGGTTGGATCGGATACTGCGTTTGCGCCGTTTGAATTCCAGGATGAGAAATCAAAAGAGTATGTTGGTTTCGATATGGATTTGATCCGGGCGATCGGCAAACAAATGGGGTATGAAGTGCAAATTCAGAGCATGGGTTTCGATGGCTTGATCCCGGCGTTGGAAGCCGGCAATATCGATGTGGCGATTTCCTCGATGACCATCAAGGAAGAACGGGCCAAGAAAGTGAATTTCACCAAGCCGTATTATAAATCGGGCTTGTCGGTTGTAGTCCGGGCGGATAACGAAGCGGTGAAGAGCTTTAAAGATCTGGACGGCAAGAATATCGGCGTGCAAATCGGCACTACCGGCGCTGATGAGGCTAAGAAGGTAAAAGATGCGAAAGTCCGTGAGTTTAACACCGCTCCGGAAGCGTTTCTGGAGTTGAAAAACGGTGGTGTGGATGCGGTAGTGAACGATCTGCCGGTTAACGAATATTACCTGACCCAAGCAAGCGGCAAAGGGGCTAAGATTGTTGGCGAGCCTTTGAACTCGGAGGAATATGGCATCGCCACTTCCAAGAAAAACGCCGAGTTGGGCGAAAAGATCAACAAAGCGTTGGATGAGCTGAAGAAAAACGGCGAGTACGAGAAAATTTACGTGAAATGGTTTGGCAAAAAGCCGCCGCAATAAACGAGAATGTGCTTCAGGTGGAGTGGAAACACTCCACCTGAAATATTTCTATGGAGTATATCTTGCAGATTAGCCTTTGGGTACTATTCATAGCGTAAATGTAAGATGCCGACAGGCACTTTGCATTTGCGCTTATTTTTTTCAACAGCCTGCTTTATTTTTTGTTGACAGGGTATATCAACGCGCATATAATTTTACTGTATTTACAGGCGAAGGAAATCGGTTAGATAGGGTGAGTGGAATGAATTTTGATTTTGATTTAATTGTTAACTCAATTCCCCTGCTGCTCTTAGGGGCGGGAGTCACGCTGCAGATCACCTTGCTAAGCGTGGGCTTTGGTTTATTTATCGGGATGTTTATGGGCATGGCGCGATTGTCGAAAATTTGGGCTGTCAAGCTGGTGGCTACGGTGTATGTCGATTTTATCCGTGGGACGCCGCTGCTGGTCCAGATTTTTTTAATGTATTTTGCCCTGCCGGTGCTGACAGGACAGCGCATTGACCCGTTCGTGGCTGCGGTGACGGCCTGCAGTATCAATAGCGGCGCGTATATTGCCGAAATTTTCCGGGCCGGTATCCAGTCGATCGATAAAGGGCAGATGGAAGCCGGTCGTTCCTTGGGGATGTCATGGCCGCAGACGATGCGTTATATTATTTTGCCACAGGCGTTTAAACGGATTATTCCGCCGCTCGGCAACGAGTTTATTGCCATGTTGAAGGATTCTTCGTTGGTATCGGTGATTGGGTTTGAAGAATTGACCCGGCGCGGCCAGTTGATTATCGCCCGGACGTACGGTTCGTTTGAGATTTGGATGACGGTGGCTTTTTTATACCTGATTATGACATTGACGATTTCCCGCTTGGTGGATTATTTGGAGCGGAGGTATAAAATTGATGATAAGCATTAAAAATTTGCATAAAAAATTTGGTGATTTGCATGTGCTCCGCGGTGTTGATTTGCAGGTCGAGGAAGGCGAAGTGGTGGTTATCATCGGGCCGAGCGGTTCCGGGAAAAGCACGATCCTGCGCTGCATCAACTATCTGGAGGAGCCGAGCGACGGCGAGATTGTGGTTGATGGGATTACGCTGAGCCGCCAGGAGAGCGTGATCAATAAAGTGCGGGCGGAAGTCGGCATGGTGTTTCAGCGGTTTAACTTGTTTCCCCATATGACGGTGCTGGAGAATATTGAATTGGCGCCGGTCAAAGTGCGGAAAATGCCCAAACCGGAAGCCCAGAAAATTGCGCTGGATTTATTGGACAAGGTGGGTTTAGCGGATAAGGCGAACGCGTATCCGGAGCAGTTGTCCGGCGGCCAGCAGCAGCGTGTGGCGATTGCCAGGGCGCTGGCGATGCGGCCGCGGGTCATGTTGTTTGATGAGCCGACTTCGGCGCTGGATCCGGAAATGGTAAAAGAAGTTTTGGATGTCATGAAAACGCTCGTAAAAGACGGCATGACCATGGTGGTTGTGACCCACGAAATGGGCTTTGCCCGCGAGGTCGGCAGCCGGGTTATTTTTATTGATGAAGGCCGGATTATTGAGCAAGGAAGCCCCAATGATCTCTTTTATCATGCGAAAGAAGAGCGTACGAAGTCGTTCTTGTCGAAGATATTGTAGGTTGACAGTAAAAACCAGCGGTGATATACTCATGTTTGTGGCCAGGTGTGGTCTGTAGTACATATTTAGGAGGAATTTCTGATGATCGGTAAAGTAAAATGGTTCAGCGCAGAAAAAGGTTATGGTTTCATTGAGAGAGAAGACGGTGGCGATGTATTCGTACACTTCTCAGCTATTCAGGACGAAGGTTTCAAAACTTTAACTGAAGGTCAACAAGTAGACTTCGAAATCGTTGAAGGCTCACGTGGACCGCAAGCTGCTAACGTTATCAAGGCCTAATTTATTGCATTATTAATAGTATATTGCGAATCAGACCCGACCATCATGGATGGCCGGGTTTTTGGTATTTATGAAGGCTAAAGACGGGCGGTCAAGGGGACGGTTCTCGTGACCGCGGCGACTGCAAGCGGTCACGAGAACCGTCCCCTTGACCGCCTCTCAGCCTGAAACAATATTTTGTATACATTCCAAATTTCGGTTGCTTTTCGGCTATTTTTTGTAAATTTTTCTTTAATTTTTACGATTTCCGATAGGAATTTTTCTGTGTTTGGTGAATAATATAAATAGGGACACTGGAAAGGGGATGAGGTATTATGGCAATGACTGTACGTGGAAAAAACATTCAGATTACGCCAGCATTAAAAGACTATGTAGAAAAACGTGTTGGTAAGATTACTAAGTACTTTAACAGCCGGATGCTAGGCGAAATTACTGTAGTCCTCACAGTAGAAAAAGGTCGTCACATTGTTGAAGTTACTATTCCGGTAGTGAATGGGATGCTGTTGCGAGGGGAAGAGTCCACTCTTGATATGTATACTTCCATTGATTCTGTGACTGATAAGCTGGATAAGCAGATTGAACGATATAAAAGCCGTTTTGACCGCAAACTTCGGGAAGGGCTAAGAGGCGAAATGGCTGCCAGCGCCGCAAGTGCAGCACTTGCTCAGCAGGCGCAGGAAGCGGAAGAAGAGTTCAAGGTTGTGAAAACCAAACGCTTCGCCTGGAAACCGATGGACATCGAAGAAGCGATTATGCAGATGAACATGGTAAACCACGATTTCTACGTGTTTACCAATTCCGAAACCGAAGACGTCAATGTGGTGTATCGCCGCAAAGACGGCTACTACGGCTTGATCGAGCCGGAATTCTAATTTCAGACAAGCACAAAAGAGGCAGGCTGTTCTTGAACAGCCTGCCTCTTTTTGCAGACTGTTGAAAAAGGCTAATCTGCGGCGGGAGGCAAGGGGACGATTGATCACTTTACTAGTGGCAGGACGGGGACCATGATTACATCCAACGCTCCACCGAATCTCGTTAACAGCCTGTAAAACTTCGTTAACAGGCTGTAAGACTCGAAGTAAATTCGCTCTAAGGGTTTGTGCGGGCAAAAGCCCTTCAAACCCAAGGCTCATTCATATCGATAATCTTCCGCTTATGGAAATAATCATGGTCCCCGTGTTTCATCGGACTGTTTCGATCACCAGAACCGTCCCTTGACCGTCACAAAAGGCTAATCGAGCAACCGGATAACTATCCAAAAGCGGAGGTCAAGCGGCAGAGTCGAAGCGTTGGATAGTTATCCGGTTGCGCAGTCACGAGAAACGTTCAAAAACACAAGACTGTCCTCCTTGCCTTTGACTTTTAGTAGTGGGTTTGATAGAATTATGTGAATAGAGTGTTAAGGGGTGAACTTGGTTGCTGAAATTTCTTAAGAAAATATTTGGTGATGATAACGAAAAAGAAATCCAACGGATGATGGAACATGTGGAAAAAATCAATCTGTTGGAAAAAGATATGCAAGCGATGAGCGACGCGTCGCTCGCGGGCAAGACGGTGGAATTCCGCCGTCGCCTTGAAGAGGGCGAAGAGCTGGATTCGCTGCTGCATGAAGCGTTTGCCGTGGTGCGGGAAGCCTCGCGCCGGGCACTGGCCATGCGCCATTTTGATGTGCAAATGCTGGGCGGGATTACCCTTCACGAGGGGAATATTGCCGAGATGCGTACCGGGGAAGGAAAAACCTTGGTGGCTACGCTGCCGGCTTATTTGAACGCGCTGACCGGCAAAGGGGTCCATGTGGTTACGGTCAATGATTACCTGGCCCGCCGCGATAGCGAGTGGATGGGAAAAATCTATAATTTCCTCGGCCTGTCGGTCGGCCTGATCGTCCATGATATGGACTTTGCCCAGCGCCGGGCGGCGTATAGCTGTGATATTACTTACGGTACGAACAATGAGTTCGGCTTCGATTATTTGCGGGATAATATGGTGATTTATGCCGAGCAGATGGTGCAGCGGCCGCTGAATTACGCCATCGTCGACGAAGTGGACAGCATTTTGGTCGACGAAGCGCGGACTCCGCTGATCATTTCCGGACCGGGCGAAAAGTCGACGGATATGTATTTTGTATTGGCGAAGATTGTGCCGAAACTCAAAGAAGGCGAAGATTATACGGTTGATGAAAAAGCGCATACCGTAGCGCCGACGGAAAGCGGCATTGCCAAAGCGGAAAAAATGCTGAGTGTAAAAAACTTATACGACAGTGAAAATATCGAGATATCCCACCATTTTAACCAGGCATTACGGGCGAACGCCCTGATGAAACGGGATCGCGATTATGTGGTAAAAGACGGCGAAGTCATTATCGTCGATGAATTTACCGGCCGGCTGATGTTCGGGCGGCGGTATTCCGATGGGCTGCACCAGGCCATCGAGGCGAAGGAAGGCGTTAAAGTTGAACGGGAAAGCCAGACCTTGGCGTCGATCACGTTCCAGAATTATTTCCGGATGTACAAGAAGCTGTCCGGTATGACCGGTACGGCCAAGACTGAAGAAGATGAGTTCCGTAAAATTTACCATCTGGACGTTATCGTGATTCCGCCAAACCGGCCGATGATCCGAGAAGATTTACCGGATGTGGTGTACAAAAATAAACGGGCCAAGTATAAGGCGGCCGTGACGGAAATTGCTGCCCGCCATGCCACCGGACAGCCGGTTTTGGTGGGTACGACGTCGATTGTCCAGTCCGAGGAGTTAAGCGCTCTGCTGAAGCGGCAGGGAATCGAACATAATGTATTGAATGCCAAGTTCCATGATAAGGAAGCGGAAATCGTGGCGCAGGCAGGCCAACGCAACGCGGTAACGATTGCTACCAATATGGCCGGCCGCGGTACGGATATTGTGCTGGGCGAAGGGGTACCGGCGTTAGGCGGTTTGCACATTATCGGCACGGAACGGCATGAGAGCCGCCGGATTGACAACCAGCTGCGCGGACGCTGCGGCCGGCAGGGCGACCCCGGTTCTTCCCGGTTTTACCTCTCGTTAGAAGACGATCTGATGCGGTTGTTCGGGTCGGACAATATTGCCGGCATCATGGAAAAATTAGGAATAGACGAAGATGAGCCGATCGAGCACAAATTGATTACCCGGTCCATTGAGTCGGCCCAGAAAAAGGTCGAGGCCCGCAACTTTGATATCCGGAAAAACGTCCTCGAATATGACGATGTCATGAACCAGCAGCGCGAGGTGATTTACAGCCAGCGCCACAAAGTGCTGATGAATGACAACCTGAAAGAAAATATCCTTTCTATGGTCGATAAGGTGATCGAGAACGGGATGAATCTGTACGCAAATCCCCAGGTCTATCAGGAAGAGTGGGATTATGACGGGTTGATCGAGTTCTGCAAAGAGAATTTCTCCCTGGCCGATAACGCTCTGGTTAAGGCCGAATTGGAAGAAATGAGCCGCCAGGAGCTGGAGGAAGAGCTGAAGGATGCGGCGGTTGAGGCTTACGACGCCCGTGAAGCCATGTTCGGGCCGGATAATATGCGTGAATTGGAAAAAGTCGTGATGCTGAAAGTGGTCGATTCGAAATGGATGGATCACTTGGATGCAATGGATATGCTGCGCCAGGGGATCGGACTGCGCGCCTATGGCCAGAAAAATCCGTTGATCGAGTACAAGCTGGAAGCGTTCGATATGTTCCAGGCTATGATTGACAATATTCAGGATGAGGTTGTTAAATACATTTACCGGGTCAACATCGTAACCCAGCCCCAGGCGGAGGACCGTCTCAGCCAAGCCCATGCGAGCCATGGCGACGAGGAGACGACCAAACAGCCGTTGGTGAACAAGGATCATATTGGCCGTAATGAGTTATGCCCTTGCGGCAGCGGGAAGAAATATAAACGCTGCTGCGGGAAGTAAGTCGAATTTATTTCGAGCTACAGCCTGTTAAGCCCGACCTGAGAGGGCGGGATGTTACAGGCTGTGCGAAGGGGCATACGGACGGCTTAATTCACATCTTGTAGGCGGGGAAAATGATGTACTGAAAAAAGTACGTGATTTTTCCCGCTTTTTTTCGGTTAAAAAGCAGGAAAAATGACTATTGACAGATAATTCTACCATTATACATAAAACATGTTTATCGACAACAAAATTTTAATGAATGTACGTTTTTAGCCCAATCGAAAAATCTGGTTTTCCATTGGACTGAACCACATACTTATTCGTTTGCCTAAGGAGGTGAGAGTATGAAAGTGGGTTTGCCAAGGGCTCTGCTTTTTTACTATTATGATCCACTGTGGCAAGCGTTTTTTCATGCTTTAGACATTGAAACAGTAACGTCAGGGGCTACGACTCCTCATATTGTGGATAACGGGGTGCGGAATTCGGTAGCGGAAATTTGCGTGCCGATCAAGATCTTTTGCGGCCATGTGGTGGATTTGTTGGCCACCGACGTCGATGCGGTCTTTATCCCCCGGATGATTTCAGTGGAAGAACGCAAGCGCTTCTGCCCTAAATTTCTTGGCTTGCCCGATATGATGCGCAATACGATTCCCAGCCTGGAAGGGCGGCTGTTGGATCCGGATGTGGAATGCCGCCAGGAATCGTTGGTGGACATGCCCAATTGCGATGAGTTTGCCAAAATGCTGGGTAAGAGCAGCCGGGACGTGAAACAGGCGTTTGCGGCGGCGCGGGAACAGTGGGAGGTATTCCGGCGGTACCACCAGTCCGGAATGAATATTGACGAAGCGCTGGCGGCGCTGAATAAGACGACGGAACCGTCGTATGAACCGCCGAAAACGGGAAAGCGGCTTACGATCGCGCTGTTAGGGTACGTCTACAATATCTACGATTCTTTTGTAGGCATGGATATTATTAAGAAGCTCCGATCGATGGGGTCGGATGTAGTGACGTTCGAAATGCTGGATGATAAATTGGTGGCTGAGAAATTACAGCGTTATTCGAAAACGATGCCTTGGACGTTTACCAACAAATTGCTGGGCGCAGGGAACGATTTCTTTGATGACCCGAAAATTGACGGTATCATCCATGTGACGGCCTTTGGCTGCGGCCCGGATTCGATGTTGGGCCGGTTGTTGGAGTTTGTTGCTGTCGATCACCATAAACCGTTTATGACTGTGCGGGTGGATGAACACACCGGCGAGGCTCATTTAAGCACCCGTGTGGAAGCGTTTACCGATATGCTGCGGCGAAAAAAATACCCGGTGGGATAAGGTGGTGTGTAGGTATTGAAAGTGACATTTCCTTATATGGGTCCCGTGCTTGCGTATAAGAAGTTGCTGGAAGCGGTGGGCCATGAAGTGATTATGCCACAAAAACCAACCCAGAGGACGTTTGATCTGGGAGTGAAATATAGTCCGGAATTCCTCTGTTTTCCGTTTAAGTGTTTGATGGGAACCTACATTGAGGCTGTAGAAGCCGGTGCTGAGGCGATTGTGACGACCGGCGGCGACGATAACTGCCGGGCGGGGTTTTATGCAGAAATACACCGGCGGATTTTGGCCAGCATGGGTTATAATGTCCAGTTTTTTGTGATTGAATCGTTGTTTAAGCATACGCGGGAGTTTTTCGGAACGATCCGGGCGTTGAAAGGAACGTATTCTTGGTGGCATACAGCCCAGACGATTCATTTTGTGTTTGATTTGATCGCCGCAATGGATCGGATCCAGGAACGGATCCGTATCTTGCGGGCGCATGAAAAAAATAAAGGCGATTTTGCCCGGGCCTGGCGGGATATTGAAGACCTCTTCACCACCTGTAATGAACGGAGTGATGTGAGGGCCGTCGAAAAGAGAGCCTGGCAGATCATCCATTCCGTGCCGGTCGAATTGTGGGATCCCAAACAGGCTGTGCGGGTGGGCATTGTCGGTGAGATTTATGTCACGATGGAAGGCCATGCCAACCAGGAAATTGAAGAGACACTTGCGTCCATGGGGGTTGAGGTTGTCAACTCGCAATATGTTTCCCAATGGCTGAAGCAGCGGATTCAATTACTGCCCTGGCGCAAATCGTACATGGAAACCATTATCGATAAAGCGAAACCGTATTTGAAAATGGATTTGGGCGGCCATGAACAGGAAAATATCGCCCACATGATCGATTACTGGGAAAAAGGTTTGGATGGGGTAATTCATCTGATGCCGTTTTCGTGTTTACCGGAACTGGTAACACAAAGTATTATTCCTAAAGTTTCGAAAGATTTAGGAATGCCGGTTGTCTCCCTGGCGTTGGATGAACAGCGCGGAACTGCGAATAATCAGACCCGTCTGGAGGCATTTTTGGATCTGGTCATTGGCAAAAAAATTCGTCGCTCCGCTATGCCCGTCATAGCGGCTCGCTAAAGGGAGGGGTAAGGAAACACGATGGTAAAAGATATTTATATTGGAATCGATGTTGGATCGGTAAGTATCAATATTATCGCGATCGACAACACAAATACGGTGTTATATTCGTCCTATAACCGGACGGAGGGTCAACCGGTTTCTTCTTTAAAGAAAGCCTTGGGTGACTTGATGAATTCCTTGAATCCTGGCTGGCGGGTGCAGGGAATCGGGACTACCGGCAGCGGACGCCAATTGGCAGGGCTGTTGGTGGGGGCGGACATCATCAAAAATGAAATTACCGCCCACGCAACGGCAACGATCACTTTTCATCCGGATGCGCGGACGATTTTCGAGATCGGCGGGCAGGATTCGAAAATCATTGTACTGCGGAACCAGATGGTGACCGATTTTTCGATGAATACCATCTGCGCGGCCGGCACCGGATCGTTCCTGGACCATCAGGCGGAACGGCTGAAAATCCCGATTGAACAATTCGGCGATTTGGCGCTCAGCGCGAAAGATACGGTTCGCATTGCCGGCCGGTGTACGGTATTTGCCGAGTCGGATATGATTGCCAAACAGCAGTATGGTTTTTCCAAAGCGGAGATTATCCGCGGCCTGTGCGAAGCATTGGTGCGGAACTATATCAACAACCTGGGGCGGGGCCGCGAGTTGACGCCGCCGTTTGTCTTCCAGGGCGGCGTTGCCGCCAACAAAGGGATCAAGGCCGCGTTTGAAGCGGAAATCGGCCATGAAGTAGTGATCCCGAAGTACTACAACGTGATGGGGGCGATCGGGTCTGCGATCCTGGCGCGCGAACATATTACCAGTACCGGCCGGACGACGGCGTTCCGCGGATATGCGGCGCTGGAGTCTTCGTTTAAACCGACCAGCTTCATCTGCAACGGCTGCGCGAATGTCTGCGAGGTTGTGAAGGTGATGATGGATGACCGCGTTGTTGCGATGTGGGGCGATAAGTGCGGGCGGTGGTCGAACAGTATAGTGGTAGCGTAAAAAAGGACAAGCGGTTGAAAAGGGCTAATCTGCGTTGTCACGCCTGCGTTTGCTTGCTCGCGTACCCCAACGTACGCGTCGAAGCGCAAGCCTCGCCGTTCCTAGCATCTCAACCCTTTTGAACCGCTTGTTGGATGATCGGATCATAAAAATGAAATATACACTTATGATATTTTGTAAAAACAATCTACGATGCTATTCGTTGTTGAAAGTTGAGGACTTGGCCTAGGCCAAGTCTTTTCATTTTGATTTGTTTGCTTTATCCGCGTTATAGTGTTAAAATTTAGTCTTGGATCACAATTATTTTAGGGGGATTAAGGACAATGCTATTAGAGGATTTACGGCGTGACGTGGAGGATTTTCAGGGCAAATTAGACGAACTACGGGGGTCTCTTTGACGTAGCCGGCAAAGAAGAGAAAATTGCGGAACTGGAAGCGATGATCGGTGATGCCGGTTTTTGGGATGAACCGGTCGGCGCGCAGAAAATTATGCAGGAACTGACGGCATTGAAAGATGATGTCGGTCAATACAATAGCCTTGCCGAGCGGTACAGCGATATCCAGGTGCTGTGGCAGTTGGGCATGGACGAGAAAGATGAAAGCGTATACCCGGAAGTCGCGGACGGGATGGCGAAATTGCATCAGGACGTGGAGCATCTGGAATTGAACTTGATGTTATCCGGTCCGTATGATGCGAATAATGCGATTTTGACGCTGCATGCCGGCGCCGGTGGCACCGAAGCCCAGGACTGGGCCCAGATGCTGCTGCGGATGTATATGCGCTGGGCGGAGAAAAACGGGTATAAAGTGGAAACCCTGGACTTCCTGGATGGCGATGAAGCCGGTGTGAAGAGCGCTACGCTGCTGGTTTCCGGCAAAAATGCCTACGGCTATCTGAAGGCGGAGAAAGGCGTGCACCGTCTGGTGCGGATTTCGCCGTTTGATGCGAACGCCCGCCGGCATACATCGTTTGCCGCGCTGGATGTGATGCCGGATATTGAGGACACCGTAGAAGTGGTCATCAATATGGAGGATGTCCGGGTGGATACCTACCGCGCAAGCGGCGCCGGCGGCCAGCATATTAATAAAACGGATTCGGCAGTGCGGATGACGCATATTCCGACCGGGGTGGTCGTGCAGTGTCAGAGCGAACGGTCGCAGATCCAGAATCGTGAGCAATGTTTGCGGTTGCTGCGGGCGAAATTGTTTAAACTGGAGCAGCAAAAACAGCAGGAAAAACTGTCGGAGATCGGCGGCGATTACCAGGCGATCGAGTGGGGCAGCCAGATTCGCTCGTACGTGTTCCATCCTTATAGTTTGGTGAAGGACCATCGGACCAATGCGGAGACCGGCAATGTGCAGGCGGTCATGGACGGTGGAATTGATCTGTTTATTGAGGCGTACTTGAAAAGCGGCATATAAGGGTAAGGGGTGAACGGAATGAAACGTTTGCTTGTTGGGGTGTTGGTGCTTGGTTTGCTGCTGGTGGTCGCGGCGCAAGTCTTGCTGCCCCGGGTGGTTTCCGGTTTGGTGGCTCGCAGTGTGGAAAACCAGATCCGGGCGGAACAGGTTACGGCCCGGGTGGAAAAAACACCGGCATTGCTCATGCTGGCTGGAAAGTTTGACGAAATGACGATCACGGCAGCCAAGGCGCAAACCGGGCGGCTATTGTTTGATGAAATCAAGGTTGCCATTTCAGCCGCTTCTTTCGATATGCCGGCCTTGTTGATGGACCGGCGTCTTGTGCTGGCAACGGCCGGGAAGATCGAGTTGTCCGGTGTGATTACCCAGGAAGAGCTGGCGCGCTATCTGAATGCCAATGTGAAGTATGTCAAAAATGCGGCGGTGACGGTGCGGGACGGCCGGGTCACCATCGATGCGCAAGTGGCCGTAATTGGTCCGGTAGCCTTTAAAGCAACGCTGGATGGACGGATTGTCGGGGATGGGCGGCAGTTGCGGTTTGTGACCGAACATTTCAGTCTGAATGACCGGCTGGCCGGTAATTATGGCGGCGCTTTGCTGACCGAAATTCCGCTGGCGGACTTGCGGCAGCTGCCGTTTGCCGTGGGTGTGCGCGAGGTTACCATGGAGCAGGGCAAAGTGACGGTGTATATGGATAGCCGGGTGCCCTTGGATACTCCGTAACCCGGGCAACGGTGAAGATTTTTAGTAACGGCAGGATTCTGACTATTGATCCCGAATAAAATTTATGTTCTGGATACATTACAGGATGACTGCGTTTTCGTGTTTGGGCGGCCTGGGGATCGTTGGCCGGGCGTGGATTTTTTTAGGATAAAGATTGTGGCAAGGTGGGAGTGCTTTGGCAGATTGTAAATATAACCGGGTATTGATCGTTCTGATCGTTCTGGGATTGGTTGCCGCTTTGGCTGTTGGCTGGCAGCGGTATACGTTGGAAAGCGCTAATTTGCGTGTGGAAATGGTCATGGATTATGAGGATATCGTAGAATTGGCGGAAGCGGAAGGCATTCCTACGCCTGCTTTGCTGCAGCAGTTTAAGGCGGCGGGGATTACGTCCCTGGCCGTATACGAAACTACGCTGGAGAAGCTAAACAAGAGCGGCAAGGTGACTGCAATGCCCGGGTCGCATTTCCTGCATCAATACCGGACGGGAACGTTGTCCGACCCGTATTGGCGCTCGTTGGTCGAAACGGGACAGATTGAAGCGGAAGACATCTATGTGGTCGGGCAGGATCCGGCTGTGTTTGCCGAGGTGCAGAGCGATTTGGCCCGTCGGTTAAGCCCGGAGCGGGTACGATTGCTGCCTGGCCGCGACAACGTTCTGGCGGCTAAGGGCAATTACGAAAAAGCCGTGAAATGGAACCTGGGTCTGTCGGCAGCCGAAATGAAGGAAGTGGCCGGACAAGGGTTCATGGTGGTAGCGCGGCCGACGAATTATGTCAAAGTGCGGGCGGAAGACGTGGAAGCCGTGTTTGACCGGCTGGCTGCGGTGGAACAGGTCTCTACAGTGATGTTTGTCGGGGAAGAGGCTCTGGGCTATCCGGGGCAATTGAATTTGACGATGGAAAAAATGCGGCAGCGGGATTTGACGCTGGGGATGATTGAGCACCCGCTGCAGCTACAATTTGTAAAGCAGGAAGGGCTTACGGCGCTGGCGGCATTGAATGGCTATAAAGCCGCCCGGGTGTATGTCATTCCGAAAGATGAACAGCCGAAACTGAAGTTGAGCGAGGCGGTGCACCGCTGGGCGGTTACGGATCTGGAACGGAATATCCGCATCAATATGCTGCGTAAATTCGATAAGCCGGAGCCGGGCAAGACGTTGTTAGAGACGAATTTGGCCTATGTTGCCGGGGTGCGGGCCGAGATGGAGAGCCGTGGACTCTCGATTGGCCGGGCGGGGACCTTCCCGCCGTTTTTCCCAAGTCCTTGGCTGTTGGCGATGGTTATTTCCGGCGCAACAGCGGCGGGTGTATTATTCCTGACGCAGCTGCGTTCATTTGCGCCGCGCTACCAGTATCTCTTATGGCTGGTAGTGACGCTGATACTGGCTATTCCGGTATTAAAAGGCAGCGGAATGGTAGTTCGCCAGGCTGTTGCTTTGGCAAGCGCCATCTTATTCCCTGTTTTGGCAATGACTTGGCAGCTGGACCGCTGGCGGAGCCTTGCACCGGCCCAAGGGGCTTCGGTGCTGCGCATTTTGCGTGACGGGGTGTGCGGCCTGACGATTACGGTGTTCTTGTCGATGATCGGCGGCTTTTATATCAGCGCCATTTTGGGTGATGTCCGGTTCTTTTTGGAGATGGAAATTTACCGCGGCGTAAAGTTAACGTTTGTTATGCCGCTAGTTTTGATTTCACTGGTGTATTTAACCCGTTATGAAATATTTAAGACCAGCGGGGCTCATGACGTTCGGGGCGCCTGGCAGCAGGTTGTGAAGCTGCTGGACTATCCGGTGTATGTGAAGACCATGGTGATTGCAGCCGCTGTCGCTGTGGTGGCCTGGGTCTTTGTCGGTCGCTCCGGCCATACGGCAGGCGTGCCGGTACCGGAGTTTGAGCTGAAGCTGCGGGCGTTTTTGGAAGATGCAATGTATGCCCGACCGCGGGAAAAGGAATTTATCATCGGCCATCCGGCATTTTTCCTGGCAACCATGGCAGTTTGGCGGCAGTGGCCGCGCATGCTGCATTTTGCCTTGGTGGTCATGGCGACGATTGGCCAGGGGTCGCTGGTGGAAACGTTCGCCCATATGCGCACGCCGTTATTCATGTCGTTTGTACGCGGGCTTGATGGTTTGGCCGTAGGGGTTGTAATGGGAATTTTGGCGGTGGTTGGCGTTCAAATCCTGCACTATTTGTCGTTTTTCCTGGGGAAGGAGACCGCGCGCCGATGACAGAGATTGTAATTTCCGGCTATTACGGGTTTGGTAATGCCGGCGATGAAGCGATGTTGGCTGCCATGATTGAAGCGTTCGATGACTTGGATCCGCAGATCCGCCTGACCGTTATTTCCGGCAATCCGGAAGAAACCCGCCGCCGGCATGGGGTTGAAGCGGTGCACCGGTTGAATTATGCCGGTGTGGTCCGTGTGCTGGCCCGCAGCAGCCTGTTAATCAGCGGCGGCGGAAGCTTGCTGCAGGATGTGACGAGCAACCGGAGTTTGTATTATTATCTCAGTATTGTCTGGCTGGCGAAGAAAATGGGCAAACCGGTTATGCTGTATGCGCAGGGGATCGGCCCGGTGCGCGGCGCGCTGGCGAAAGCGATGATGCGTCGGGTTGGCAACCGGGTGGATTTGATTACGGTCCGTGATGAAGGATCGCGGGACGAACTGCGGTTTTTGCAGGTGAACAAGCCGCCGGTGCATGTTACGGCCGATCCGGTATTGGCCCTCCATCCGGTCGATAAGGAGATCGGGCGGTTGATTTTGCGGCGCAGCGGTTTGGAAGGAGCGGCTCCGCTGATTGGCATTTCCGTACGGGAATGGCGGGACTGGCTTCACTACAAACGGGTGCTGGCGGAAACGGCAGACCGGCTGGTCACAGAAATGGGCGCGCGGGTGGTTTTCATTCCGATGCAGTCGCCGGATGATGTGGCAGCGGCCCGTAAAATTGTCAGGAATATGAAACAAAAAGCAGTAGTGCTGGAAGAAGACTATACCACGGCGGAATTGCTGTCGTTGGTGGGGAATCTGGATCTGTTGATTGCGATCCGCTTGCATGCCTTGATTTTTTCGGCAGTGATGCGTACGCCGCTGATCGGCATTTCCTACGATCCGAAAATTGACCGGTTTTTGGAAACCTTGAAAGACCGGCCGGCCGGCACACTGCAAACGATGACCGCCGAAGCGGTGATCACGAAGGTCAGGGAATTGGGACTGGCCGTGAAAAAAAACAGAAAACATTGGGAGGAATCAATTAGTGTTTTGCGGGCCCAGGCGTTCCATAATGCGGAACT
This sequence comes from uncultured Negativicutes bacterium, assembly GCA_964446265.1. Taxonomy (GTDB): domain Bacteria; phylum Bacillota; class Negativicutes; order CTSoil-072; family CTSoil-072; genus CTSoil-072. Next base: position 21,895 of record CAYUNV010000026.1, read on the forward strand.
GGCCTTGGAACTGCTGGCCAAGCAGCGCTGATTGTTTGGATATCATGACAGTTTTCCGGGTAATACGCTCGAAAGTATAAGGAGGATGACAATGGAAACAATAAAGCTGACAGATGCGCAGCTGCAAGACTTGGCAAAACGGGCAAGTTCAATCCGGCGGAATATCATTTCTATGATTACGGAAGCACAGTCCGGCCATCCGGGTGGATCTTTATCGGCAACGGACATACTAACAGTATTGTATTTCCTGGTATTAAACGCAGGTCCGGAACAAGTGGCGGACCCCAATCGGGATCGGTTTGTGCTGTCTAAAGGTCATGCCGCCCCAGTGTTGTATTCGGTTTTAGCGGAAAAGGGCTATTTTCCCCAGGACGAATTGTTGACGTTCCGGAAAATTGACAGCCGCATGCAGGGCCATCCGAGTATGAAAGACGTTCCGGGTGTGGATATGTCGACCGGATCGCTGGGACAGGGCTTGAGCGCGGCCAATGGCATGGCGCTGGCGGCCCGCTTGGATAACCGGGATTATCGGGTCTACGCCGTGTTGGGCGATGGCGAATTGGAAGAGGGACAAATTTGGGAGGCGGCGATGTTTGCTGCTCATTATAAACTGGACAATTTGACGGCCTTTGTCGATTATAACGGCCTGCAGATTGACGGGCCGATTGCGGAAGTCCTGTCGCCGCTGCCGATACCGGAAAAATGGCGGGCATTTGGCTGGCATGTGATTGAAGTCGACGGACATGATTATCAGGCCATTTATGATGCCGTACAGATTGCGCAAACGGTCAAAGGCAAGCCAACCATGATCGTGGCCAATACGATAAAAGGAAAAGGCGTATGCCAAATGGAAAATGCAGTGGATTGGCACGGCAAGGCGCCGACGGCTGAACAATGCGAAGCATTTCTGCAGGATTTATCGGACTGATCATTTAAGTGAGCCTTAGGTTCGGAGGGGGTTGTTGCCCCCGCCGAACCCTTAGAGCGAACTTAAGACTGAGGCTCGAAATCTTTGATTTCGCGAAGCCGAAGTTTCCCTTTAGGGTTTCGAGTGTTATAGCCTGTTG
>CAYUNV010000027.1:0-8837 GCA_964446265.1 uncultured Negativicutes bacterium
CCAGCAGGACCAAAAATCATTAGCGGAGAGATTGACTGGGTAATTTTGAGAATTATAAGGATGTGAAGACGAAGTGGGTATTTCTATTGAACGGAAGGCTGTAGAGTATATCCGTGCAAAGGGTGGCGTTATTCACATTTTTGAAGTGCAGCGGATGGCACTGTGTTGAGGTCGAATTAACCTTGGTCCATCCGTGCGATTGGGCATTCCTTACAATCAGCAGGATTATACAATCATTCATATCGACGGAATATCGATGTATGTTCCGTCGCCTTTCGAAACTCAATTTGATTTGAAAATTGTGCTTCGAAAATTTTTTTGGTACAAATCGCTTCACATTGAAGGATGGAAAATTATTTGAGGTAATGACGTAAGGGAATGGACTGATGTTCGCAGTTCTTTTCTTACGTTATTTCTTTTTATATACTATTTATGATATTATATAATGTGAATTTGATAATTAACAGATCGCTCAGGAACCTGTTTCATGCTTTGGTTGCGGTCTGTCAAAGGAGAATAATTATGCAATTGATTTCGATCGTAGTGCCGGTGTTTAATGAACAAGATAATCTTGATGTTTTTTATCAGGAAGTTTGCCGGCATATGGAGAATTTACCATATCGGTTTGAATTAATCTTTGTGGATGATGGTTCTAGTGATGCAACCGCACTCATTTTGGACCGCTTAACAGAAAAAGACCATAGAGTCAGAGCGTTCATTTTGGCTCGTAATTTTGGCCATCAGGTTGCTTTAACCTGTGGACTGGATCATGCCAATGGTGACGCGGTGATTACCATGGATGGCGATATGCAGCATCCACCGGAACTTTTGCCGGCCATTTTAACAAAATGGGAAGAAGGCTATGAAGTTGTAAAAACAGTGCGGCTGCGGACCGAAGGCATCTCGTTTTTTAAAAAATTTACGTCCGGCATGTTTTATAAATTAATTAATGCGATGTCCAATGTGCACATTACGGAAGGCGGTTCTGATTTTCGGCTTTTGGACAAAAAAGTGGTTGCCAGTTTCCGTCGTTTCAAAGAGCGGGCCCGGTTTATCCGTGGCATGGTGGATGCGATTGGTTACCGGCAAACTACCTTGGAATTTACTGCGCTGCGGCGTTATGCCGGTCAATCAAAATACTCTGTGACCAAAATGCTGCGATTTGCTTTGGATGGGATAACGGCATATTCAAGAATGCCGCTTCGGTTTGCTTTTTATTTTGGCTTGTTATTTAGTCTAATTAGTTTCGGGTTGACTTTGCATGTTGTATTTATCAAATATTTTACGAATGATGCTGTACCCGGCTGGGCTACTATCTCGGCCAGTATATTATTTTTAGGCGGCCTCCAATTGTTAGGGGTTGGCATCGTTGGTGAATATGTTGGCCGGATTTTTGATGAGGTGAAACAAAGGCCGTTATATCTGGTACGGGATGAACTGCAAAAAGATTCAAAGGAAAAACAGAATGCCAGTTCGACAGGAATTTAAACACTTCGGTCGAATTGTAATTGCTAGTCGAGTGCCAATAAAGCCGAATCTAACTCGAGTACGGGGGAACCAATCAATGGGGGTGAAATTTTTCTGATACGTTTTGCTCAGAAAGATAGGGGGAATCTCAACCCTAACCCGGCAGCTAACCTCGGAGGCTGAAGAGAGGGGTTTATCATCAGGTGCACTTTTTTCGGGTTTTGGTAGTTTTTGTTTTGCTGTTTGGCATTTTTTCCAGCGCCAGCGCAGCAGGAGCCTACCGGGAAGGTGATACTGGGGAAGATGTAGTTGCCATTCAGTCGCGCTTGGCATCCCTGGGTTATAATCCTGGCGGCTCTGACGGTGACTTCGGGTCCTTAACTACGGAAGCGGTCAAACGATTTCAACAGGATCGTGGAATGGAAGCGGATGGGCTTGTCGGCGCAGAAACGTACCGGGCATTATTGGGACGTGAAATTCCTGTAAGCCGTGACGGTTCCAGCGCAACGCTCAGACGTGTTATCCAAACTGCTTCGCGTTATCTCGGAGTGCCGTATGTTTTCGGTGGCACGACACCGGATGGTTTTGATTGTTCTGGTTTTACCCGTTACGTCTATGGCCAAAGCGGGATATTCTTGCCACGGACAGCCGATGCACAGTATGGGGTTGGTCAACCGGTATCTATTAATCGTTTGCAGGCAGGCGACCTAGTGTTTTTTTCCACATATGAGGAGGGAATTTCCCATAGTGGAATATACTTGGGGAATGGGCAATTTATTAGTGCCACTTCCAGCCAAGGCGTGGCTGTTGCCAGCTTGAACAGTGGGTATTGGGGAGCCCGGTATATGGGTGCGCGGCGGGTATTGTGATGAGAACGGGGAGGCAAAACGCCTCCTCTCTTTTTTTAGTCCGGTTATTGGCTTATGCATCATTGACAAACATAGATAAACCGATTTTTTAATAAAAAATCGGTTTTGGTAAAATAAGGGTACTATGGGAACTGTTTTTGCGGTATACTATAGAAGTATGGTATTGTATCTATTGATTGAGGGCATATGAAAAAATTTTATTGGCATAATTTTTTAGTTATATACTGGCCATTGGTCATTGTCGCTCTTTTCTGCTATATTTTGGCTAGTTTGGCCGGATTATCGGCGCCGTTGGTGATGAAATTCCTGATTGATGATGCACTGATCCAGGGTGATGTTGATTACTTGCATGTGATAGCGGCGGGCATTGTGGTTCTATATTTTATGCGGGGCATTTTTTCTTATTTCTATGGATATTTGATGGCAAAAGCAGGAAATCGAATGTTGTCTTCGTTACGGCAAAATATGTTCCAATGCCTTCAGTCGCAAGACTATGCGTATTTTATAAATAATCCAACCGGTGAAATTATGTCGTTGTTTACTAATGATCTTTTATTGATTCAACAGGCTGTTTCGCAAGGGGTTCCGGACTTAATCGTTGAAACTCTCAATCTAGTGGTCATTGTAATTATTATGATCTATTTTGACTGGAAGTTAGCATTGGTCACCTTTGTAACATTGCCGTTTATTGTTCTTGCAATTACCTTCTTTAATAAAAAAATTGCCGGTTTGAATCTTCTGGTTCAACATACTTTGGCGAAAGTGAATGCGATTTTGCATCAATTTTTATTATCGGTCATGCTTGTTCAAAGCTATGTTCGTGAAGACTATGAATACCGGAATTTTAGTGTGAAAGTACGTGAAGCTGCTGTTGACTTCTTAAAAGCTCAGCGTTTAAACGCTATTTTGATTCCGTTGGTTGAGTTTCTGGCCGCTATTGGTATTACGGTTATTATTTGGTATGGTGGACGGGAAGTGATTACAGGCCAACTAACTATTGGCGGCATGTTCGCTTTCCTTGTGTACATTATCAATGTTCCGGCTCCGGTTCGTAAAATCAGTGAAGCAATTACGCGTATCAAATTGGGATCGGTTGCCTGGCAAAAAATTCATTCTTTGCATGAACAACCGCATACCGTTTTAGATGGCAAATGTGAGTTAGAACAGACAAAGGGAGCCATTGTATTTGACAATGTTTCTTTTCGATATTCGTCGGGCCTGGATATTTTAAAAAATATTCATATCGTTGCCCAACCGGGCGATTTTATTGCGGTTGTGGGACCCAGCGGGGCAGGGAAGTCTTCGTTTGCTAATTTATTACTGCGTTTTTATGATCCAGTTGGCGGGACTATTTTGCTTGACGGGGTTAATTTGAAACAACTGACAATCCGTTCTCTGCGAAGACACATTGGCTTCATACAGCAAGAACCAATTTTGTTTAACACAAGTATTCTGGAAAATATTCGGTATGGGCGTCCGGAAGCCAGTTATGAAGAAGTTGAAAAAGCAGCGCAAATGGCGAATGCGCACGAGTTTATCAGCTCGTTCCCTCATGGTTATGAAACCTTAGTCGGCGAATTGGGGGGCAACCTGTCAGGCGGCCAACGGCAACGGATTGCAATTGCACGGGCAATGATCATGCAGCCTGATATATTATTGTTGGATGAGCCGACTGCGGCATTGGATGCCAACGCCGAAAAACAGGTTATGGAGGCAATCCGGAAAATTAGTAGTGGTCGGACTACGTTTATTATTACTCATCGCTTGGCAACTTTGCTTCCGACTGATAGAGTGATTTACTTTGTGAATGGAGAAATTGTGGAAACTGGTTTGCATGAGGAATTGTTACGGCGCGGCGGGCCTTATGCGCAAGCCATCCAAAAGAAAGAAATATAATATAAACAGTTGCAGGTTTTTACTACAGAGAGTCAAGGGGGCATCAATTATGAATACAAATCGACAGGCTGTATGGGAAATTCTAAACCAACATGTTCAGAGCGATGTTTTATTAAAACATTGTCTGGCTGTTGAGATTGCGATGCGGGCTTATGCCGGTAAATATGGTGAAGATGAGGAGTATTGGGGCGCAGTGGGTTTGCTGCACGATGTCGATTTTGAAAAATTCCCCGACGAACATCCGCATCATGCCCGTGAAATATTATCGAGCCATGGTTATGGGAACGAGTTTATTATCGATGTGGAATCCCATGCGCGGGATTGGGGAGCGGAGCGGACCCAGCTTCAAAGAACATTACTGGCAGTGGACGAATTAACTGGTTTTATTATCGCTTGCGCCTTGGTTCGCCCAGACAAAGATTTAGACAACCTGGAAGTAAAGTCTGTAATGAAAAAAATGAAGGATAAAGCGTTTGCCAGAGCCGTTAACCGCCAGACCATTTTGGACAGTGCAGAGGCAATGAATGTAGACTTTAAGGAACATGTCGCCTTTGTTACACGCGCTTTGGCTGATGCCAAGCATAATCCAATGTACCAGGATTTTCCCCTCATAAATTAGGATCCAGTTTTGCTTCAGAGTGAAATAACAAAGCTGGGTCAAATTCGAAAGACTTCAGCGTATAGTAAAATTGGCTGAAGTCTTTCGAATTTTGGAAGTGGTATTTACATGCAATTAAACCATTTTGCACCATATTTTGAAAGAGAGGGTATCCGATTGTACAAATTATTGTGTCCGGATCGGATCGTAATTGGCCTGCAGGACATTGATTTTCAAGAAATCAAACGCAGGGGGATTCAAGGGATCATTTTTGATTTGGATAACACGTTGATCCCCTGGGACAGTTCAGAATTGTCAGAGGAAGTATTGCTGTGGATGGAAGACGTGTTAAAGTCTGGTTTTAAAGCCGGATTGGTATCCAACAACCGGGAAAAACGCGTGAGTGAAATCGCGGGCCGGTTTGGCATTCCTTATGTTTGCCGGGCCTATAAACCTTCCAAGTACGGTTTTAATAGGATTGCGGCTGCTATGAAATTATCGCCGGAGGCTGTAGCGGTAGTGGGGGACCAACTGTTTACCGATGTATTGGGCGGAAACCGGCTTGGAATGTTTACGATTTGGGTAAAGCCCTTATCATCGCGTGAATTCATTGGCACGAAAGTGACCCGGCAGTTGGAAAAAATGATGGTTCGCATTTTGCGGGCAAAAAAATTAATCCGCTAAAAAAGATGAAAGGAGTTTGGTGTTGAGATGATTACCGCGCAAACGAAAGTAGTAGGAATCTTTGGTTGGCCGTTGGGACACTCCCTTTCTCCGTTACTGCAAAATGCTGCGTTTACTGCTATGGGTATTGATGGTGTGTATTTGCCGTTTCCGGTGCGGCCGGAACGGCTGGAGCAAGCGGTGAACGCCATTCGGGCGCTAAATCTTGCCGGTGTCAATGTTACGATACCGCATAAGGTGGCTGTGATGCCTTTTTTAGATGAGTTGGATTCCAGCGCTCAATTAGTAGGTGCCGTCAATACAATTGTGAATATCGATGGACATTGCAAAGGGTATAATACTGATTCAGAGGGGTATATTCGTTCTTTAACAACGCAAGGGATTTCCATTTCTGACCGGTCTGCAGTTGTATTTGGCGCGGGAGGCGCTGCACGGGCGGTTGTTGCGGGCTTGGTTGCTCATGGCTGTAAAGAAATTGTAATCGGGGCAAGAAATGAAGTGCAGGCAGCGAACTTGGCCAAAGCGTTTGCTGGAACGGCTAACCTATCCGGAGTCAATTGGTTATCCGAACCGTTTACAAAGGCGTTGGGCAACTGTAATTTATTGATCAATTCTACACCGCTGGGAATGAGTTCTTATGCTGATCATGCTTTGCCGATTGATTGGGCGAAGGTAAATCGCGAAGCCGTTGTCAGCGATTTGGTGTACAATCCGTTACTAACTGATTTTTTGCGTACTGCTAAGCAACGGGGACATGTTGTGATTAGTGGAGCCGGAATGCTGTTAGAACAAGGAATGCTTGCATTTACGTTATGGACCGGAAAAGCGGCGCCAAAGGCGGCGATGGAAAAAGTTCTTTATGACGCGTTGGCAATTCAGTTGTAATTGGAAGATAGATTGTTCTCTTTGTTTTCCATAAGGCGGTGGTTTCTTTGTTATCCCATAAAAAATTGGAAGATTTATTGCTGGAATTAGGTCTTGTTAAGCAAGAGCAACTGGAGCTTGCTAGGGAAGCCCAGCGGCAAACGGGTGGATTATTGGGCAAAACTCTTATCGGTCTTGGTTATATTACGGAAAAGAATATGGCCGAGGTAACAGCGGTTCAATTCGGCGTACCGTATGTCGACTTAATGGCGTCTGCTGTTTCCCGAGAGACAGCCCATTTAATACCTTATGATTTGGCAGACCGTTATCAAATCATCCCCATAGAAGCTAAAGACAATGAATTGACATTGGCGATGCTTGACCCGGCTGATTTTTATGCGCTGGATGATGTCCGTATGATAACCGGTATGAATGTCAATCCGGTTATAGCGTCCGAGGCAGCAATTCGCTGGTCCATTGATCAAGCATACGGTGTAAAAGAAGTAATTGCGAAAGCAGTCGAGCAGCTTCGACCGGAAGATGCCGGCGAAATTACCGAGAATCAGACCGCAGAAGATGCACCGATTATTAATATTGTAGATTCATTACTCCGTCAAGCGATTAAAGAGCTGGCCAGTGACATCCATATTGACCCGCAGGAAAAGGGGACGAGAGTTCGGTTTCGTGTCGATGGTTTGCTTAAGGATGTCATTATTTTTCCCAGTCATGTGCATATGGCAATTGTTTCCCGGATCAAAATCATGGCCGGGATGGATATTTCTGAAAAACGCAAGCCACAGGACGGCCGTTTTCAAGTAACCGATAATGAAAGTGAAGTGGATATCCGGGTTGCAAGTTTGCCAACGATACTGGGTGAAAAAATCGTGATGCGTATTCTGGATAAGAAGGCAATCCGGTTTGAAATTGGTAATTTGGGTTTTTCTGACGAGAATCTTGTACGGTACAAACGGTTATATAATCAGCCGCAAGGATTGGTATTGGTTACCGGTCCTACAGGTTCAGGGAAAACGACAACGTTATATTCGACATTAATGCAAATTAATTCTCCTGCCAAAAACATTATTACTATTGAAGAGCCTGTTGAGTACCGGTTGGATGGTGTGAACCAAGTACAAGTTAACGGTAAAGCCGGAATGACTTTTGCCAATGGATTGCGGGCTATTCTCCGCCAGGATCCGAACATCATCATGGTTGGTGAAATTCGCGATAAAGAAACGGCAAATATTGCAGTTCGTTCTGCTCTGACAGGTCACCTGGTTTTTAGTACCTTACATACCAATGATGCAGCCGGGGCGATAATTCGTTTGTTAGATATGGAAGTACAACCTTTTTTAACGGCGTCGTCTTTGTTAGGAGTTGTTGCTCAACGCTTGGCAAGGAAATTATGTTTGAATTGCCGCGAAGCATATTTTCTCCCTCCTGAATCGATAAATGGCCAATTTCTTTATCTGGCAGGCGAACAACCTGTTCCTGTATATCGGGCAAAAGGCTGTCCGCATTGCGGATATACCGGCTATAGAGGCCGCATTGCCATACATGAGGTGTTGACGATTACTTCCGCTTTACGGGAAGCCATCAATCGGCAGGAGCCGGAACATATACTCTTGCGGCTTGCAATGCAAGAAGGAATGCAGACCATGCAGCAGGATGGGGTCATGAAAGTGTTGGCTGGGGATACATCGATTGAAGAACTCATGCGGGTTGCATACAGGGATGCTTGATAACGGGGGATATGGATATGGTAGCGGATTTATTGCAAGAAGCGGTCTATAAAAGAGCGTCTGATTTGCATTTAACGGTGGGGTTACCGCCGATGCTGCGAATTAACGGCGCATTGTCGCCGCTTGAACGCGCTGTTTTGCGGGCGGAAGACATTTGGAATTGTTTACTGGAAGTTGCATCGGAAGAGCAGTGTAAGGTGCTTACGGAACGCGGTGAAATTGATTTTTCTTATGCGGATGATCGTTTTGGCAGGTTTCGTATCAATGCATTCCGGCAAAAAGGAACAATTGCGATTGCGATCCGGCTGATTCCTGTTCAAATAGCAACGCTTGAACAACTGGGTATGCCGGAATCCGTGAAGGTTCTGGCCCGTAAACCACATGGCCTGGTCTTAATTACCGGGCCGACCGGCAGCGGCAAATCAACCACTTTGGCGGCAATGATTGATTTGATTAACAGTGAAAATGCGTGCCATATTCTTACCTTGGAAGATCCAATCGAATACATTCATCAGCATAAAAAGAGCATGATTAATCAACGTGAGATCCATACAGATACTTTTTCTTTCCACAATGCGCTGCGTTCCGCATTGCGTGAAGATCCGGATGTGATACTAGTTGGTGAAATGCGTGATCCGGAAACGATCGGCACGGCTATCACTGCAGCCGAAACAGGACATTTAGTTCTTGCAACACTGCATACTTGCGACGCAGCGC
>CAYUNV010000027.1:8847-15016 GCA_964446265.1 uncultured Negativicutes bacterium
GTTTTTCCGTCTCATCAGCAACAACAGATACGGGTTCAACTATCCCTTACATTACAAGGAATTATAGCGCAGCAGTTGCTGCCGCGGATCAATGGCAAGGGAAGGGTTGCAGCAGTTGAAATCCTCATGGCCACTGCGGCAGTCCGTAATTTGATCCGCGAAGGGAAGACTCATCAACTTATTTCTGTTATTCAATCAGGTAATAAATTTGGCATGCAATCTATGGATATGATCCTTCTGAGTTTATATCGTCAAGGTATTGTTTCTTATGATGAGGCAGCGATGCGGTCAGCGGACGCTGATGCGTTTGCCCGATTGACCAAAACCGGGTAATATACAGAAAAAGAGGGATGAAATTGGCGACTATTTATGCGTACCGAGCCAGAGACCGTACGGGAAAAATTTTGATCGGTACGATTCTGGCGGAGAATGGAGCCCAGGCAGCGCGATTTGTTCGCGACAAAGGGTTGTACATTACCAAAATTAATAAATTACGACAATCATCAAGACTTCAGGCGTTTTTTTCCAATCGAATACCGGTTACCAATAAAGAATTGGCGATATATTGCCGGCAATTTTCTGTTATGCTGGATGCCGGGTTACCATTGCTATCTTGTCTGAACGTTTTAGTCGAACAGACAGAAAATGTGCGGTTAAAAAGAGCGACTCGTGAAATCATTGGCCGGATACAGGCCGGCAATACATTGTCTGCCGCTATCGGTGAATATCCTGATGTTTTTCCTGTCATTATGACAAATATGATAGCTGCCGGAGAAGTTGGGGGAGTTTTGGACAACGTACTTGACCGGGTGGCGATATACTTTGAAAGAGAATATAAACTGCGCGAAAAAGTAAAATCTGCCCTGACGTATCCTTTGGTTGTGATGGGATTTGGTGTGATTTCCGCTGCTTTTATGGCAATATTTGTTTTGCCGGCGTTTGTTCAGTTATTTACGGACATGAAAGTGGAGTTGCCTTTGTTGACGCGGATTATCATCCGGTTTGCTGGTTTTTTGAAAGACCATTGTCTATTGGCTTTTGTTGGCTGCTTTCTTGTTATCGCCGGCTTTACCGCTTTGCTGCGGTGTTCAGCCATGCGAAAACCCGTGGAACAATTCATCTTCCATCTTCCTATTTTTGGCTTGTTAACCCGTCGCACTGTATTGGCCCGGTTTTGCCGGACTTTGTCAACCCTAATGCGGGGCGGAGTACCCATACTTGCCGCGGTGGAAGTAGTTAAAGAAACTACAGCAAACAGGACAATGATTGATGCGTTAAGCAGGGCCGAAGCCGGCGTCAGCGGCGGTCTGGGGTTAGCCGGTCCGTTAGCGGCGCATCATTTATTTACGCCGATGGCAATTCAACTGATCGCGGTGGGGGAAGAAACCGGGACTTTAGATAAAATGCTGGACACAGTTGCCGATTTTTACGAACGGGATGTAGAAGACATGGTGAGCCGATTAGGCAGTTTGATAGAGCCTCTTTTAATTGGTGCGATTGGAATTTTAATTGGCTTGCTTGTTGCGGCCATTGCGTTACCGATGTTTGACGTAATTAGTAATTTTGGTATGCGACCCCTCTAATTGAATTAAAATTACAAGACGAAACAGAACAATAAGTAGCACATTTGAAATGCTGCCTGAAATCATGGCTCAAATAACGATCCTTATTTCAAGGATGAAAAAAAGGAGAGAGAGTTATGTTGATGCGTATGAAACAGAGCATGGCTAATCAAAAAGGATTTACATTAATGGAATTGTTGGTTGTCATTGGCATTATCAGCATTTTGGCGACCCTGGCTATTCCTAAGTTTGCCAGCGCAGGCGATGCCGCGCGGGGGGCAAAATTGGCGGCTGATTTACGGACGATTGATTCTGCCGTTATGATTTTGGTGGCCCAGGGTGAAGTACCTAACCTGGATAAAGTTAAAACGCTAATGACGACCTGGCCGGCACCTCCGTCAGGTAATTTTTCCGGACCTAATCATGTTGCCGCAACTGAAGTTCCGGGTACGGCTTACACGTTAGATTCTTCAGAAAATAATTACCGGGCCTTGTGCGGTTCGTTACGAGCGGAAGATATTTAACATAATTATACGCAACAGTAGGGCGGTTAACGCCGCCTTACTGTTGCAAACACGGAATTTTACAGATTGGTGTGTGAGTTTATGCCAACATTGTTCCTGGGAAAAATTAATTTTTACGATCCCGTATGGATCAGTTGCTTTTTTGTATTGTCCATTGCTGGGTTAGTAATTGGCAGTTTTTTGAATGTTTGTATTTACCGATTGCCACGTAATCAGTCTGTTTTTATGCCGCCATCGCATTGTCCGGTTTGTTCGGTACGTATTAAACCGTGGGATTTAGTGCCTGTAGTCAGTTGGCTTCTATTACATGGGCGCTGTCGTTCTTGCGGAGCTGTTATTTCGCCCCGTTATCTTGTTATAGAATTACTAACCGCCGGTGTGTTTGTGTGGTCGTTTTTGGTGTATGGATTCACGCCAATGTTGGTAAAAGCTCTGGTGTTTGCTTCTTTTTTGGTAGTCATTATTTTTATTGATATTGATTATCAGCTAATTCTTGATAAGGTTTTGCTCTGGTTGGCCGGAGCAGGTTTCCTCCTCAATTTGTGGACGGGTCAAGTGGGAATTGTGATGATGATCCTTACCGGCTTATGTGCCGGCGGCGTTTTTTTGTTGATCGCGATACTTACCCGCGGCGGCATGGGCGGCGGTGATATTAAGTTTGCTGCGGCTGTTGGTATTTGGCTAGGGGCGAAGTTGACGGTTGTAGCTTTGTTTATCGCTTTTATCCTAGGCGGAGTGGGTGGTATAATGGTGTTAGCTTTAAAGCTAAAAAGCCGGAAGGATTATATTCCTTTTGGACCGTTTATCGCGTTAGGGGCCTGGGTCAGCTTTTTGTATGGCTTGGATATTTTAGTTTGGTATTTTTCCCGGGCAGTTTGAGGTGATGGCATGCAGCGCGGATTTATTTTAACGGAATTGTTGGCAGTGATAGCCGTTACGTTATTATTAGCCGCTGCAGCGATACCGACGGTTGACAAAATGATCGCCCGACAGGAACTTGACAGCGCAGCACGTAATTTGGCGGCTGATATACGCTGGGTTCAGCAATTGAGCGTTAACGGAGGTTTCGGTGCCGGTGCAACTGTCTATGTATTAATGTTTAACAATGGCGATCATGTACACTATTATATTACAGCGAACGGCCAAGCGATTAAGGCGGTACAAATGCCTGGCAGCGTACGTTTGGGAAATATGCCGTCGCAAATTATGTTTAACCCGAATACCGGTTTTCCAAGCTCGGGAGCACAGTCGATCTTACTGCAAAGCCTGGTATTAGGAAAGTATAAGTATGTGATCTTAGCGCCGGCCATCGGCAGGGTGCGGATCAGCGATACAAACGCGGTGATGTAAAATTAAAAACAGACAGTTGTTCTTAGAATTTCAGTTGTTTCAAGGCCAGGAAGGCTTTATTCTGGCGGAGGCATTAGTAGCATCGGTTATTGTCTCTGTTGCATTGGCAGCGATTGCCGGAATGTTTATTTGTTCTTTACAGACGACCGCTATAGCGGCAGAATATACAACTGCTGCGAATTTAGCACAGGAGAAAATGGAATTATTAGCGGCTATGGACCCTGCTGTTTTTCCTGCCGCTACGTTTAATGATGAAAAAATTCCGTTAAACCATAGGTTGTTTTTTCGTCAGACCATTATTGATGTGCGGAGCGATTTAGATGCTGGAAATGGATTAATTCAGGCCACAGTACGGGTTTCCTGGCAGGAGTCAGGCAAGCCATTTGATATTTCTTTGCAAAATTATTTTGTTCGTACAAATTTTTCTCAATATCCATAAGGGCTGATATTATATGCAAAAACAGGTAATGCGGTGTTTTCACAACCAGCAGTCTGGTTTTACACTTGTTGAACTGCTTATCGGAATAGCAGTAACTTCTTTATTGATGACGGCAATGCTTTCTTTTTTGTTCATGTCTCTTAAAGCGTGGAATTTCGGCAGTACACAGTCTATGCTTCAGCAATCGGCCCGCATTTCCCTGGATACGATGATCCGGGAATTACGGTATGCAAAAGCCATTCAGTCCCCTAGCGGCAATGGGACGGTTGAGAAAATCACGTTTCTAAATTTTCGTAACGAAGTAATCACTTATTCATGCGGTACGACAGCCGGTGCAAATCCGCAAACCTTATACCGCCGTGTAAATTCAACAGACAATCCGTTGACGGAGAATATTGTTACGACTGTTTTGTTCACGGTTGCCCGGCCGCGGACGGTTTCTATAGTGATTACGCTTACCGACCCAAACAGTGGTCAGACGGAAACTTTGCAAACGGCTGTGACTTGTTTGAATGTTCATTAGCAGTGGAAACAGAAGATAACGGCAGGTGAGTGAATATTGTATTATTCCTTGGCGAAGCATGGTCGACAAAAAGGATCTGCCGCTATACTCGCCGTTTTTATTATGGCTTTGCTGGGGGCGTTAGGCACGGCTTACATAGCCTTAAGTTCTACAGAAATGAAAACTGCAACCAGCTTTCGTGATGGGGTAGCGGCACAATGTCTTGCTGAGGCAGGAGCTAAGCGGGCTTTGTTAAAATTGAACCAAAATCCTGGCTGGATGCCGTCGCCATCGCCACTCGTCGAAAACTTAGGCGCAATTCCAACTGCCGGCCGATATGAGGTGGCAGTGGCAAATAACGGCGGAAATAAGAGAACCGTTACTTCCCTGGGAATTGTCAATAAAGCCCGTCGGCAGGTGGTGCTTGTTTTGGATACCGGAGTGCCTTCTGTGTCGCCGACAACCATTTTATCCTGGAATAATTATTGAGGGGGAATTATTGTGGAATTGAAAAATTGCATGGAAAGTTTGGTATGGGAACGTCTTGATAATGTATTACGGTCTTATCCGGAGATTTGTACTTGTCAAAAATGTCGGAATGATATTGTGGCACTGGCTCTTAATTCGCTGCCCCCGCGTTATGTGGTAACTTTTGCCGGTGAAACGTATACCAAGGTGCATGCTTTGGAGCAACAATTTGGTATTGATATTGTGACAGCGCTGACAAATGCGATTGCGATTGTTAGCAAGAAAAAACAACACGAGAGAAGCTAAGGATCAAAATGTGGAAAAAATTAGCTCGCTTTATGAAATCACGGCCGTCTGCAATCATTGGAATGGATATAGGAACACGATTTATTAAGATGGCCAGCGTTTCCCTTCGACAAAATCGCCCCAAACTGCAACAACTTCGCATAATTGACCGGCCGCATACCACCCTTTCCGAAGATTGGTTTCAGGATACAAGCTCGACAGCCGAGTGGCTGCGCCAGGAAATCAGTGTTGCCGGAATATCTGCCGGGCACGTTGTTGCAGCAATCAACGGTCGCATGGTTTTTGTGCGTGAAATTACATTCCCGTGTATGAAACAGGAAGAGTTGCGCGAAGCTGTGCGATGGGATATTGAAAAATATGTTCCATTTCCTCCGGATAGTTATTATTATGACTTTGCCGTCATAAAAGAGCGTTTAGAAACAATGGAAATGGACGTATTTTTAGTGGCGGCTCCCAAGCGGATAATTGATGGGATAGCCGACGTGCTGCAAAAAGCCGGACTGAAACCGATGGCGATTGATATTGAACCGTTGGCTATATATCGGACAATGGAAAATGCAGAAAACTCTCTTCTTGTAGATATTGGAGCAGAATTGTCGCATATAACGATTTTTCAAGAAGGAGCCCCGGTTCTTACCCGAATGATCCAGTTAAGTGGCAATCTGTTTACGGAAAGGATCATGGAGTCAATTGGAATAGATAGAACCGCTGCAGAAAGTATGAAAAGAGCTGCACTTCCCGAGCTGCAGCCCCATGTCAATCAATTTGCGTCTGAGTTAGCTTCTGAAATTCACAGAACAGTTGACTATTTTCAAGCACAAAATAAACAAGTTAACTTGGAGCGGGTATTTCTTTGTGGCGGCGGTACAAAATTACTGAATTTACCACAACAATTGGAACAAGAAGTGAATTTGGCAGTTGTTGTGCATGATCCGTTTACAAGCCTTGAAATCGACGATTCATTTGACCGGCAGTACATTCAAGCGGTTGCACCGCAAATGGCGGCCGCTGTTGGACT
>CAYUNV010000027.1:15026-17714 GCA_964446265.1 uncultured Negativicutes bacterium
GGGGGTGGGTGGGTGGGGGCGGGGGGGCGCGCGCCCCCCCGAACTATGATTCGGATTAATCTATTGCCGCCTTCTCAACGAAATCTCCGGCACTCGCTGAATAGAATTTTTTTGATCGCCGGAGTGGCGATTTTCCTTTTGTGTGCCGTTTTCTATGGCTATGGATTGTATCGACTTTGGGCCGTAAATCATGAAATTATCGAGATGAGAAATCAAAGCGCGCTGCTATATCCTACAGAAATCAAGATGCAGGCGGTTGATGCTGTGAATCGCCGGATCCAGCATAAGAATACCATTTTATTGTCATTAACCGCACAGAGAAGATCGCAGTATGCAAGTATTACTCAGCTAGCGGAAGCCTTGCCGCAAAATGTTTGGCTGAATGAGATTGTGCTGGATGAACAACATTGTTGCCATATTAAAGGTCAAGCCGTAACGTATTCTGATTTGGCATTGTTTTTTGATAGAATAGAGAACGAAGCGTTATTTGAGAAGCCGGTTTTGGTGAAAGCAGAACAAGATAAGGTGTTAAACACGATGAAGTTTGAGATGACAGTCAAGGGTAGGGAGATGTAAGAATTGCGAACCTTTTGGATAAAGCTCCCTGATCAATATAAGATACTATTATTTATTTTATTCCTATTTTCAGGGGCGTTATTGTTTTATTTAGGAGTGCTTCAACCGCAGCAAATGCAAATTAGTGAATTGACGCAACAGGTTAGTACAGAGAAAAAGAAAGTTGAGTTAATTAACAAGTTTGCGATTACTTATCCGAATGTGGAACGTCATATTGCAGCGTTGGAAAGCCAAGCTTTGCAGACGGACCGCATGTTGCCGGACTATCCGGAAATTCAGGAATTTTTGTTGCAAATCGAAGCCATTGCGAAAGCGAGCGGGGTTAATTTATTACACATCCAGCCTGGAACCAGCTCGTATGTTGGTGGCCATGGTGAATTTCCTATAGAAATCACCACCCAGGGCAATTTTTTTCAAACAATTACTTTTTTAAAGAAACTGGAAGATTGCCCTCGCTTTAATAGTGTGGTACGATTATCTTTACAATCGCAAGCCGGATTCTTAGAAAGTAATCTGGTGGTTGTAACTTATTATGTTGAAAATGCAGTGGCGAAAAAACCATTGGCGCAGAAAAAGTAAGCTGTATGGAGTGATGAGTGATGTTACGTTTTTTAACTGCCGGGGAATCGCATGGACCCTGTTTAACTGCTGTGATCGAGGGTCTGCCTGCCGGATTGCCGGTTGATCTTGATGCAATCAACCAGTTTTTATATCGGCGGAGGCAAGGGATCGGACGGGGGAAGCGGATGCAAATTGAAGCCGACACGGTGGAAATTTTATCTGGGGTCCGTTTCGGATATACATTGGGGAGTCCTGTAACCTTGGCAATCCATAACCGTGATTGGGAAAATTGGCAGGAACGGATGGCGGTTACCGGACAATTTGACTGTGACGCGGTGACTGCACCACGGCCAGGACACGCCGATTTAGCCGGAGTCTTAAAATATGGCAGCGAAGATATCCGGGATATTTTAGAACGCGCCAGCGCTCGGGAAACGGCTGCGCGTACCGCCGTCGGAGCCTTATTGTCACAACTGTTAGCGCAATGTGGAATTACGATTGTATCGACCGTATCAGAAATTGGCGGTGTAACGGTTTCGACTGAACAACCGGAAGATGATCCGAATATCCGGGCAGTAGTGGAAGCGGCTCAACGCCGTGGGGACACACTGGGCGGAGTATTTGCCGTATCGGCTGTCGGAGCGCCTCCGGGTCTCGGCAGCCATGTGCATTGGGATCGCCGCCTGGATGGACGATTGGCGGGCGCGTTGATGTCAATTCCGGCAATTAAAGGGGTGGAAATTGGCGCAGGTTTCGGATATTCCGGGCTTCCGGGCAGCATGGCGCATGATGAAATTTTTTATTCATCCGCAAAAGGGTATTATCGCACTACTAACCATGCCGGGGGACTTGAAGGCGGAATGACGAATGGCGCGGATATTCTGGTCCGCGCGGTGATGAAACCAATCCCTACGTTAATGGCGCCGTTGGCTTCGGTGGACATTATCAGCCATGAGGCAATTACTGCGAATACGGAACGCAGCGATGTTTGTGCGGTTCAGGCTGCCGCTGTTGTCGGCGAGGCAGTCACGGCGATTGTATTGGCGGAAGTATTACTAGAGAAGTTTGGCGGAGACCATATTAATGATCTGCTTGCCGCTATGAAGCATTACCGGCAGCGTATCGCACCGGAGCAAGTATGAAAAATATCGTGTTATTAGGGTTTATGGGAACCGGAAAAACCAGTATCGGCCGGTCGCTTGCAGCGAAGCTGCAACGCCGCTTTGTTGATGTGGACAGCATGATTGAATTTGAACGTGGCGAAAAGATCAATGAAATTTTCGCCAAACATGGAGAGTCGTATTTTCGCGCTCTGGAGCGTAAAATGATTATTACGGTATCTCATTACAAGAATACGGTGATCGCCACTGGTGGCGGTGCAGTGCTTTATCCGGAAAATATCGATCAATTACGCCGTAATGGTGTGTTGATAACGTTGACTGCGGCTCCGGAGGTAATCTTGGAACGTACAGCCAAGAAAACGACCCGGCCTTTATTAAATACGCCTGATCCGAAGCAGGCGATAGCAATGTTGTTGGCGGAGCGGGAACC
>CAYUNV010000027.1:17724-22536 GCA_964446265.1 uncultured Negativicutes bacterium
CAGATTATATCGTTGATACCAGTGAGGGATCTGTGTACGAAATTACAGATAGAATAATTGCTTTGCTGAAACAGGGAGGGCATTTCCGTGGCTGAGGTTACTATTAATTTAGGGGACAGGAGTTATCCGATCTACATTGCTCCAGGAAGTCTCGCGAATATTGGCGGCATTTTACAGAAAAAACAACTTGCTGCAAAAATATTAGTAATATCTGATGACCATGTCGGCTCTTTGTACGGCGGGCAGGTGCTCAGTAGTTTACGGGACGCCGGATTCCAAGCTGATATTTTCATGATCCGTCCCGGTGAAGCATCTAAGACATTAGAAACTGCCATGGCCATTTATACAAAAGCAATTGAATTAGGCTTGGACCGAAAATCTTCTTTCGTGGCGTTGGGTGGCGGCGTAGTTGGAGATTTAACCGGTTTTATTGCTGCGACGTATTTGCGCGGTGTCCCGTTTATCCAGGTTCCTACCAGCCTATTAGCACAGGTTGATTCCAGCGTAGGCGGAAAGGTAGCGGTTGATCATCCGTTGGGGAAAAATTTGATCGGCGCTTTTTATCAACCGCAGGTCGTTGTGATTGATCCGGAATTACTGCAGACTCTTCCTGAACGGGAATATTACGCCGGGTTGGCGGAAGTGATTAAGTATGGAGCGATAGCTGATAATGAATTTTTTACTTATTTGGAATCAAACCACGAAGCTATTTTAGCCAGAAAACCAGATGTGTTGACGGAAATCATCCGGCGTTCCTGTCAAATCAAAGCGGATGTTGTGCAAAAAGATGAGAAGGATACCTCCTTGCGTATGATCTTGAATTTCGGTCATACAATCGCGCATGCCTTGGAAGCTGGATTTGGCTTCGAACGCTATAACCATGGCGAAGCAGTGGCCGTTGGTATGGTTGGTGCAGCTTTATTAAGTTATCGTATGGGGTTTTGCAGTAAAGATATTGTTGTTCGGATACATGATTGTATTACCCGATTTCGTCTTCCAGCAACCATTCCCGCTACCGCTGATATTGATTTTCTTCGTTATATGAAGCGGGATAAGAAAAGTATCGGCGGAGAAGTGCAATGGATTTTACTAAGAGAGATCGGCCAAACCGAAATATGCGGCCAAGTATCGGATGCAATGGTGCGGACAGTAATGGAGGAATTAGCGCAACCGGTCCTTATGCAAACAGAAATGGAATAGAACGTTTGAACAGCGCGGATTGATGGTTATGCAGCCGGGGAAGCATTTCTCCGGTTGCATTTTTCGTTCAAGCCCGAGAGAATATCTTTCTATGCTTTTTGATTAAATTTTGAATGAAGTGTAATTTTTAACAGGGAAAAAGAAATAAAGGGCGAATAAGATTTTTTGACCAGTGAGTCATGAAGCGTAGAGCATAAATCACTGCTGTTTATGATAATAAGATGTGCTAAGAAAGGGAGTTGCATTGTGCAAAAAAAGAATAAGAAGATTGTATCGATTGTTGTGATCATTGCATTGATTTTATGTGCTTTTATCGGCTTTCGGATTTACAGCAATATTACCACTGCAAAACAAAAAGCAGCGGCAATTACTAAAGGCAGGGTTGTGACCGTAGAAGTCATGCCAGCTTTTCGCAAAACGATCACACCTGTTATCGTTTTGTCTGCTTCATTAGAGCCAATCTGGTATTCAGACATCAGTCCGAAAGTGGACGGCCGTATCGGCAAAATTTTGACGGACGAGGGTCAGATTGTCTTGGCAGGCCAGGTGGTTGCCACTATTGAAAACAACGAATTTTCTGCCCAAGTCTCGCAGGCGCAAGGAACCGCGTATGCAACGAGGGCTGATTTGGCTCAGGCTAGAGCGGATTTGGCACGATATGAGAGTTTGTACGCTCAAGGTGCTATTTCTGCACAGCAATTCGAAGCAATGCGTACAAAGGCCGCTTCTTTGGAAGGGCAATTGCGAGCTAATGAAGGTAACATCGGCTATATGGAGGCACGGTTGGGCAATACGGATGTAGTAACGCCGCATGCCGGTACCGTGATTAAGCGTTATCTGCAAGCCGGTGATTATGCAAAAGCAGGAACACCGATTTTTAATATTGCGGATCTGTCTGTGCTGGTTGCGAAAGCGACAGTTGGGGAAAGTCAAATTAATCAAATCATGTTAGGTGCACCGGCCAAAGTTGTTATTGATGCTTTGGATGGACAAGAGTTTGCGGGGAGCATTACCAAAGTATCTCCGGCAGCCATTGTGCCTGCGCATACTTTTAGTATGGAAGTGAGCCTGGACAATTCTGCAAATGTTTTACGGTCCGGAATGTTTGCCAAGGTTGTTATCAATGGGAAAGAACATCAACAGGCATTAGTTGTTCCGGAAGCGGCCATTGTTTTGTTTGAAGATCAACGTTCCGTATTTGTTTTAGTTGGTGACCAAGTTCAGCAACGTAAATTGAAGCTCGGCTATGTTGGCGATGGCTGGGCGGAAGTATTGAGCGGCTTGAATGCGGGTGACCTTGTTGTTGTTGCCGGACAGAATATTACCCGTGACGGATCGAAAGTAACTGTGGCTGCAACCCGGGAGGCCGGCCAATTATGAATAGTCTGTTAAAGGTTTTTATCCATAGGCCCGTATTTACGACAATGCTGGTGCTTGTGCTGGTTGTGTTCGGATTATCGGCTATGCCTCGCATGGGAATTGATTTGCTGCCGGATGTTGATTTACCGCTAGTTACTGTAACTGTGACTTGGCAGGGCGCTTCGCCGGAAGAAATGGAAAATTTGGTAACAAAACCAATCGAAGATGCTGTAAGTTCAGTTTCCGGTATAAAAACCATTTCTTCCATCTCGAGGTCTGGTGTTACGCAGGTTACCATTGAATTCACTTTGGGTACTGATCCCAAAATGGCGGCCGCCGATGTTCGGGAAAAAGTGGGTGGGATCCGCAAACGGCTGCCAGATCAAGTTGACGAACCGGTTACACAACGGTATGATATGACGGCGCAGGCCGTTGTATATTTTAGTATGTCCTCTGACCAACGTTCGCGCGGTGAAGTGCGTAAGATGGCGGATGATGTTGTTAAACAGCGGCTGCAGCAGTTGGATGGAGTAGGTGCTGTTAATTTACTGGGCGGCAATGACCGTGAAATCCAAATCATGGTTGATCCGCGTAAACTAGATTCATATGGTTTGACCATGGATTCGTTATTATCGATTGTCAATAGTCAGAATGCGAATGTGCCGGGTGGATACGTAGAAGAAAAAGGGTATGAGATGGTTGTCCGTGCGTTGGGACAGTACCGCACGGTAGAGGAAATTGGCAATATTACGGTTGCCTATCAAAACGGCCGGACGGTGTTGCTGCGTGATGTAGCAGCGGTCAATGATTCCTGGACGGAAGAACGGACGTTTGCCCGGACGAATGGTTCGCCGTCTGTAGTGGTTTCCGTTCAAAAGCAATCCGGTACCAATACGGTCGATGTATCGGAACGCGTAAAGGATGCCATGCAGGCAATACAGAAAGAACTGCCTGTTGATGTAAAAATTGAAATTACCCGCGATAGTTCCATTTATATACGAGACAACGTAAAAGATGTTCAAACCTCGATCATCTTGGGCGGTTTACTGGCAGTCATTATTGTTTTTTTGTTTTTACGAGATTTTCGGGCAACAATGGTCGGCGCCGTTGCGATCCCAACTTCCATTATTGCCACGTTTGCTGTAATGAAGTATTTTAATTTTACGTTAAACAATATGTCGTTGATGGGGTTGAGTTTGGCAGTCGGCATCTTGATTGATGATGCCATTGTGGTTGTTGAAAATATCCATCGTCACATTGAAGCAGGCCATAAACCGATGCATGCGGCTCTTTCCGGTACGGCAGAAATTGCATTGGCTGTTTTGGCGACCACTTTCTGTATTTTAGCTGTTTTCGTGCCGGTTGGGTCGATGGGTGAAGTAATTGGAATGTTTTTTCGCCAATTTGGCTTAACGATTGCTTTTGCCGTAACTTTCTCTCTGTTTGTTGCATTTACATTAACACCGATGTTATCTGCGCGTTGGCTTAGAGGTGTTAGAGAGCAAGCACCTGAGCGTCCAAAAGCATTTGTTGTGTTTGAAAATGTAGTTGAGGCTGGTTTACGCAAATGGGAAACAGGCTTTTTAGCTCTTCGGACATCATACCGCAATTTTTTGGAATGGGCCCTGAAACGGCCTATATGGATTGTCGGTATTGCTGTGGTTTCCCTACTGGTTAACGTATTATTTGTTCCTCTGTTGGGGTTTGAATTTCAACCGACTTATGATTCTGGGGAATTTAATATTATGTTGTCTGCCCCGGCGGGAACGTCTATGGAAAAGATGACGCAAATGGTTGGACCGATTGAACAGGAAGTACTGGCTCTGCCAGAGTTAAAAACGGCATTTTTGATTATCGGCTATAGCCGTAATCCTGTTAATAAAGCGCTTATTGGCGTTAAATTATCCGATCCAGGCGATCGAGACCGCAGTATGATGGAGATTATGGACGAATTGCGGATGAAGTTCCGCAACTATACGGGAATGAAAATATCGGTTGTTCCCAGCAGTTCAACAGCAGGCCGCGGTGACAATCGCCCTGTACAGGTGGGAATCCGGGGCGATGATATGGTAGTATTGCAACAGCTT
This sequence comes from uncultured Negativicutes bacterium, assembly GCA_964446265.1. Lineage (GTDB taxonomy): Bacteria > Bacillota > Negativicutes > CTSoil-072 > CTSoil-072 > CTSoil-072. The sequence continues at coordinate 22,371 of CAYUNV010000027.1, forward strand.
TCCCAGGAATTAGCGGAACGGCTGCGGCATATTCCCGGAGCGACGGATGTTGATACTTCGGTCGCCGACTATCAACCGGAAGTACAAGTTATATTGGATCGGGCCAAAGCCGGTCAAACCGGCGTTGATACTGCCAGCCTGGGCTATGTCGTACAAACTGCTTTTG
>CAYUNV010000028.1:0-2462 GCA_964446265.1 uncultured Negativicutes bacterium
TTTTTGGTTGGAGCGGCAATTGTCGGTATGGTGGCTGCGTTCATTTTGTCTCTGCAGAAATATTAATGAAACGCCGTCAAGTGGGAGAATAGGAGGCTGTTATGGATTATTTAGCAGAAGCAAGATCCATCAAGACTCAATTAGTCGAATTACGTCGCCATTTTCATCGGCATCCTGAACTCAGCGGCCAAGAGTTTGCTACCGCAGATTTTATTGCGGAACGGCTTACGGCACTCGGTATTCGTGTGACCCGCGAGGTTGGCGCGCCGCTTCCCGGCGTGGTCGGTCTGTTGGAAGGCTGCAAGCCCGGAAAAACAGTTGCACTTCGTGCCGATATGGATGCATTGGCCATTAAAGAAAAAAGTGAGACGGTTTACAAGTCCCAAACCGAAGGGGTCATGCATGCTTGTGGTCATGATGGCCATCTGGCGATCTTATTGGGTGCGGCCGAATTATTGGCAAAGAATAGAGATAAGCTGGCAGGGAACGTAAAGTTTATTTTCCAGCCATCGGAAGAAATCTATGGCGGTGCCGTGCCGATGATTGAAGCGGGAGCATTAGATAATCCCGCAGTGGATGCAGTTTTTGCCCTGCATATGGATCCTTCCCTGAACGCCGGCGAAATTGGACTTCGTTACGGGGAAACCTTCGCCTCGTCTGATCGTTTGAATATAAAAGTCAAAGGGAAAAGTGCCCATGGCGCAACGCCGCATGAAGCTGTGGATGCTATTTTGGTCGCGGCGCATCTTGTCATTGCTTTACAGGCAGTGATTAGCCGCCAAAAGGATCCATTAAAACCTGGGGTTTTGAGCTTCGGGGCTATTCAAGGCGGCGCGCAGCAAAATGTCATTGCGGAAGAAGTGCTGCTGCGGGGGATCTTACGGACGTTTAGCCAAGAAGTGCGGGAAGAATCGATTGCCAGCATCGAAAAAATTGTCAAAGGGATTTCCCAGTCTTTCGATGCTGAGGGCGAGTTGATCCGTGAAAAAAGTTACGATAGCCTTATTAACCATGATGAATATGTGGACTTTGTCAAAGAAATTGTCGGTTCGATCCTTCCGGAAACCAATGTGAAAAAAGTTATGCAGCCCCGGCTCATTGTGGAAGACTTTGCCTATTTTCTGCAACAGCGCCCCGGCGCTCTATATTTTTTAGGCTGTGGGAATCCGGAACAAAATAGTAACCAACCGTTACACAGTTCTACGTTTGATATTGACGAAGAGTCGTTGGTGTATGGCGTTGCCCTTCAAACTGCGCTGGCTATGTCTTTTTCTGACCGCTTCCCTGAATAATTACAAATTGCTATTCTGTTATTCACAAGTATTGGAGGGCTATCGTTTGAAAATCTTAATAGTGGAGGATTCAAAATTTTCCCAAAGAGTTGAAGCGCGCTTATTGGCGGAAGCTTTTCCAACAGCAGAGCTGATTTTGGCCGATAATGGCCTGAGCGGTTATGAAAGTTTTCTGCGGGAATGTCCGGATGTCATCGTGACTGATTTATTAATGCCACAGATGAGCGGACAGGAACTTATCAAAAAAATCCGCGAAACAGACCCAACCATTCCTCTTATTGCCTTAACGGCTGATGTCCAGCAATCAACGAAAGCGGAGTTAGCCGAATATAATATTGCCGCTTTCATCAATAAACCGTTGGATCAAGATAAAGTGGCTTTCGTGAAAAAAATCGTGGAGGAACGGTTTGATGATGCTAAGTGAGATGCAGCGGGACGCGCTTACTGAATTTTTTAATATCTGTGTTGGGCGGGCAGCCAGTATATTATCGGAAGTTGTTGGCCGGAAAATAAAACTAACTGTACCGGCGGTCGATTTATTATCTGCCGATGATATCACCGCTTCTTATTTTGCGTCGTGTATTGACAGTTCTTCCGGGCATGTTATGTCATCATCCTTACAGTTTGGCCAAGAATATAATGGAAAAGCATTTTTATTGTTTCCTGCGGAACAGGCGAAACTATTGGTCAGTTTATGTTTAAATGAAGCGATAAACGACGGCGCCAAGGTTTACGATGAAAATGAATTGCTGGATACAGATTTCGATGTGGTCAAGGAAATCGGCAATATCATTTTAAATCCGGTAGTTGGCGGACTTGGTAATTTGCTTACGACAAAGTTAATCTATTCGTTGCCGGAAGTGGAAATGTTGTTTGTTTCTGCTGACAAGCAAACGGGTTTATTGCAAAAAAATATCTATGCGCTGATGTTGAAAACGTTGTTTTCTATTGCCGATACCCAGTTTTGCGGGACGATCCTGATTGCGTTGGGGATGGATTCTGTGTCCCGCTTAATTGCGAAAATTGATGATATGGTGGAGTCAAATGATGCAGTCACTTTTTAGCTGTCTGCTTGACAGTTTAGCGCAAGGCATAATCCTTGTTGACAAAGAGTACCAGGTTGTTGTCTGGAATGGCTGGATGGAACGGCTGACCGGATTGCCCAAGGCG
>CAYUNV010000028.1:2472-5955 GCA_964446265.1 uncultured Negativicutes bacterium
GGTTGGGAAACCGGTGGCGGCAGTATGTTCCTGTTTTGCAGAGCCGCAGTTTCAGCGCAGGTTAACGGATACCTTTGTAAACGGACAAAATTGTTTTTTTGCGGGAATATTGCATAAGACCTTTGTGATGGCACGGGATTCGGAAAATTCGCAAGAAGCAAAACGGCAAAATATGCAGATTGAGCCGGTTTATTATCAAGACGAAACATTTGCCTTGATCCAGATCACCGATGTTACTGTGCAGCAGCGGCGGATCCGTTGCTTGCAAAATTTAATTAAAGAACTGGAGATCAATGTCCAGGCGGTGAAAGAAGCGGAAGAAAGTGCCAGGCATAAAGCACTGCACGATCCGCTCACCGGGTTGTACAACCGATACCTATTTTATGACCATCTGGAATATTTGATGGCTAAGGCGAACCGCGAAGGGTGCCAGGTGGCGGTCTTGTTCATTGACTTGGATGGCTTTAAAGCAATTAATGACACGTATGGACATATCATGGGGGATGTTCTTCTCAAGGAATTTGCCGCCCGGTTAAAGCAAACCGTTCGGCAGACCGATATTGTCGCTCGTTTTGGCGGGGATGAATTTATTGTCATTTTGCCTGCTGTTCGTGATTTGAGTGAAGCAGATTATGTCGGGCAAAAAATCCGGAAAGCCGTTGACGGCGAATTTGATTTGCATGGCAAAACAGTATGTATAACCGCCAGCATTGGTGTCAGCCTATATCCTTCTGATGCCGGTAATGTTGAAGATTTGCTGAACAAAGCGGATCGGGCCATGTATTTGGACAAGAAATTTGGTAAGAACCATAACCGTATGGGGAAATGAAACAGCTATTGGCCGGGATGAACGGCGAGTAGCTGTTTTTTTTTATGGGTAAGCTGATTGTTTGTGCATAAGGTATGTATGATTGGGTGCCAAGAATAAAATTTTGTCAGAATTGTTTAGAACATTTTGTTATTGACAAAACCGCATGGGGAGATTACAATACAAGCAAGAAGAATGTTGTATACAACATATTACATATAACGACTTTGCGAGAATAGTGGTATTTTTTGCGTAACCATGGCAATGGTCGTTAGAACGCGGGATTTGCTGGAAAACTTTTCGATTTTGAGAGGAAAGGAGGCAACTTTGACAGTGAAAACTGGAATTCTGTCTTTCCTAGGCTAGATATTGCAATGGGCTTTTTTGATGCCCTTCCTGCAAGCCGAATTGACAGTAAAGTACAAAAATTTAAATAAAATTGTGTTTAATATCATCGTATGAAAAGAGAGGGAGATATTTATGTTTCAACCCAAAGGTCTCATTACTCCGATTTTGACCCCATTCACGGAGGATGAAAAATTCAATGAACAGGAAATGCGGAACCAAATTAACCGGTTGATCAAGGCTGGAGTTAGCGCTATTTTTACGTTGGGAACCAACGGCGAGTTTTACGCGCTCACCAAGGAAGAAAAAGTGAAAATCATGGAAGTTGTGGTGGAAGAAGTCAACGGGCGGGTTCCGGTATATGCCGGCACTGGTTGCGTGACCACGCAAGAGTCGATTGAATTATCGAAAATTGCGCAAAATATTGGTGTGGATGCGTTATCGATTATTTCTCCGTATTTCGTCAGTGCATCGCAGGATGATTTGTACCGTCATTTCAGCCGTATAGCGAAAGCTGTGGATTTACCGATCATGCTGTATAATATCCCGGCAAGAACCGGTAACAGCATTGCCCCTGATACAATGAAAAAATTCGCAGTATATGAAAATATTGTCGGTATTAAAGACAGTAGCGGAAACTTTGACAATACGTTAAAATATATCGAAAATACCGACCCCCGTTTCAATGTACTGGCCGGAAACGATTCCTTGATTTTGTGGACCTTGTTGGCCGGCGGTACCGGAGCAGTAGCCGGTTGTTCCAATGTATTTCCCGAATTGATGGTCAGCATTTATAAACTGTGGTCTGAAGGTAAAATTGCTGAAGCCAACGAAGCCCAGAAGAAAATCAGACCATTCCGTAACGTTATGGCAAAAGGAAACCCGAATTCTGTCGTGAAGCGGGCCGTGAATTTGCTCGGCTACCCGGTAGGACCTGCCCGTGAACCATCCAATTGCGCTGATCCTGCCATTGATGCAGAATTACTGAAAGTGTTTGAATTGTACAAGTAATACGGCGATAGCAAGCTAAAGCCATAAGCAGAGGATCAATGCATCAGCCTTGGACATAAGCTGCAATGTTGGTCTTATGCTTACGCCGCTGGTAATTCGCCTTTCAAAAAGGAGTGCAAACGATGAAAAAAGTGGTAATATCCCATAGATTACATGATGATGGAATGGCTGTGCTGGAAAAAGCCGGCGTGAAAGTCGCAATCACGAACAATGGCGATCCAAAGGCTATGCTGCCGGAACTGATGGATGCGGAAGGCCTCATTATTCGCATCGGTTCGATTGACCGGGAAACTATGTTGGCGGCAAAAAACCTGAAAGTCATCGGTCGTCCTGGTGTTGGTGTTGATGATGTTGATGTGGAAGCTGCTACAGAACTGGGAATTCCTGTGGTTGTTGCTCCTGGGGCGAATACCCGCTCCGTAGCCGAACATGCTTTTGCATTTATGTTTGCCGCTGCAAAAGATATGGTTCATACGGACAAAGAGTTGCGTAAAGGCAATTTTGCGATCAGAAGCAGTTATAAAGCGTTCGAACTCTATGGGAAAACGCTTGGCTTGGTCGGATACGGCAATATCGGCAGCGTTTTAGCCCAGATGTCAGCCAGCATTGGCATGAAAGTGGTTGTATACGATCCGTTTATCAAGCCGGAAACCGTTACGGCGTTAGGCTATCAATATGAACAGGACATGAACGCGCTGCTGCAAATAGCTGATGTCGTTTCATTGCATGTTCCCTTGACCGCGAAAACGAAAAAATTGATCGGCGAAGCCGAGCTGAAATTAATGAAGAAAACGGCGATCTTGATTAACTGCGCCCGCGGTGGCATCATTGATGAAGCGGCCTTGGCCGAAGCCTTGGGCAATAATGAACTGCACGCTGCCGGATTGGACGTGTTTGCAACGGAACCGGTAACGGCCGATGAACCATTGCTTAAGTATGACAATATTATTGTGTCGCCGCATATGGCGGGGCAAACGAAGGAAGCTGCTTCCGGGGTCGCTACGATGGCGGCCGAGGGTGTTATCGCAGTGATCAACGGCCAGAAATGGCAATATGTTTGCAACCCGAAAGCCTACGAACATCCGCGCTGGAACTGATGCCTATCGTTGCGGGCATAATACGATTGTGAATTGATGGGAGGATTAACGTTGAGTACTGCATATTCACTGATAAACATCCGGAAAATAGTTGCTGGAGCCGGCAGTATTGCCAAAATAACCGAGATTGTCAACGGGTATGAAGCGGAAAATATTGTGATCATTACCGACCAAGGGGTCTGGAATTCCGGACTGGTAAATAAGCCAAAAGCGTTGTTGGAA
>CAYUNV010000028.1:5965-22475 GCA_964446265.1 uncultured Negativicutes bacterium
TTCGCGTACAGGTGATCAATGATACCCCGCCGGAGCCGACGGTTGATCAAGTCAATACAATTTGCCAGACAGCGAAAGCTTTTGACTGTGAAATGATTATTGGCATCGGCGGCGGCAGTTCGATTGATACGGCCAAGATTGTCTCCGTATTGTCTACCAATGATATCGAGTTACGGGATTTGGTCAAAGGAAAAGCGCAAATCAAGCGCGCGGGAATTCCGACCCTGATGATCCCGACGACTGCCGGGACCGGTGCTGAGGCTACTCCGAACGCGATTGTTTTGGTGCCGGAAGAAGAACTCAAAGTAGGGATTGTCGACGAAAAAATGGTGGCGGACAGTGTGATTTTAGATCCGGAAATGACGATTAATCTGCCCAAACACATCACAGCCAATACTGGCTTGGATGCGTTGTGCCATGCCATTGAATGCTATATTTCCAAAAAAGCCAATCCGCTCAGCGATACGTTTGCCTTAAAAGCAATTACCATGATTTCCCGCAGTATCCGCAAGGCTTATAATAATGGACACGACTTGCAGGCCCGGGAAGATATGCTGTTGGGCGCCATGTTCGGCGGAATATCGATCGCGACCTCCAGTACCACGGCTGTCCATGCTTTGTCTTATCCGTTGGGAGGAAAATATCACATTCCTCACGGTTTGTCGAACGCCATTCTGCTGCCGGATGTTATGAAATTCAATTTGGATGTTTGCGAAGAAAAATTTGCTGAAATTGCTGTTGCCATGGGACTTGATGTTGCCGGCTGCACGACGCGGGAAGCAGCAGAAAAAATGATTGACAACCTGTATTCCATGCTCTGCGATCTGGAAGTCAAATGTGATTTGCAGGCAAAAGGCATCAATGAAGAGTCATTGGATGACATGGTAGAAGCCGCCGCGAAAGTAACCCGGCTGCTCGATAACAATCCGAAAGTCGTAACCAAAGACGATATGCGGGTTATTTACAAAAAACTGCTGTAATTTCAGAAGGAACGAAAAACGAAAACAGATACAAAATCGATAAAGTGGAGGGATTATCTTGTCGACAGAGAAAAAGTCCAATGTGCGTTGGGTTGTTGCCGGTTTAATGTGGGCAGCAATCGCGATTAACTATATTGACCGTACCGTGCTTGCCGCAGCAGCTCCCTTTATTACCAAAGAATTTAGCATAACTCCTAGTCAAATGGGTATTATTATGTCGGGTTTTTTCTGGTCTTATGCGTTGCTCCAAATTCCGGCCGGCTGGTTTGCCGATAGATTGGGGCAAAAAATAACGCTGGGCTTTGCGGTGGCCTGGTGGTCGGTTGCAACCGCATTAACCGGATTAGGAACCGGGTTTAAATCGATTTTGGGTTTCCGTGTCGCTCTTGGCGTTGGCGAAGCGGCTGCGTATCCCAGCAATGCGGGAATTGCTTCGAAATGGTTTCCGGATCGGGAACGGGCCACGGTAAGCGGATTGTTTGACAGTGGCTCCAAATTTGGCGGGGCCGTCGCCATGCCATTGATTGTTTGGCTGATATCGATGTTTGGCTGGAAAATGACGTTTGTGATCATTGGTTTAGCCGGGGTTATCTGGGCTGCCATCTGGTTCTTCTATTATAAGGAAATTCCGGAAAAACATACAGGCGTCAATGCTGCTGAATTAAAGCACATTCGTGAAGGACAGTCTAATAAAGCTGGTCTTGATAAAGAACAGCCGATGAAATGGTATGAACTTCTGAAATACCGGAACATTTGGGCAATGTGCCTCGGCTTCTTCATGATCAATTATACTTCATACTTCTTTATCACTTGGCTTCCGACGTATTTAGTCAAAGAAAAAGGTATGGGAATGTTGGCGATGGGTTTTGCGGCCATGATGCCGCTGTTGATCGCCATGGTTGTGGAAGTCGCAGCCGGTTGGGCATCGGACAAAGTGTATTCCAAAGGGTGGTTATCATTAACTGCCACTCGTAAGGTGTTTTTGATTGGCGGGCTTCTCATGGCATCGTGCATCGGCTTGGCGGCTTTCGCGGAATCGGCGGTAATGGCTGTGGTCCTTTTGTGTATTGCAAAATCCGGGACAACGGTGGCCGCTTCCCAGGTTTGGGCGCTTCCGGGCGACGTTGCGCCGAAAAATATGACTTCGGTGGTTGCCGGACTGCAAAACTCGGTTTCCAATATGGGCGGGGTAGTCGGACCGATTGTTACCGGCGCAATTCTGCAGGCTACCGGTTCGTTTACGATGGCGTTGCTGCTCTCGTCCGGACTTTTATTGATCGGTATTTTAAACTATGCGTTCTTGCTGGGCAAGGTTCAGCATATTGAAGTAGAAGAAGTTAAAACGGTTTCTTAATCGCATGAAAAAATATCGTGACTAAAAAATAGCTCATGATTGTTTCTGTGGAGAATAGGGTCGAAAAGACCTCGTTTCCCAGATGACAGTCATGAGCTATTTTCATGTGTTCAAAAATGAATTCGCCTGGTTCCCTTATTCGCTGCAGTGGGTGCGGTTTGTTTTTACCAGGGCAAACAACAGCACCGCCAATGCCGGGCCGGCAGCCAGTATGCCGAACGCCCACTGGTAACTGCCGGTTTTGTCGAGAAACAATCCCGCCGTTATCGGCGAGATTACCGAACCGAGCTGCCAGACGCCATTGCACAAGCCAATGGCCGTGCCAACCTGATGCGGTTCAACCAATTCGCTGATAAAGGTGTTCAGCACCGGACCAAATATAAATGCCCCTGCGCCGAGCAGCGGGGCCAGAACCACAAGCTGACGGCTGTCTTGGTTCGTGCCGAACAGCCAGAGCAGAAGTGCAAAACAGGCCAAAATTGCCATGCCCACTTGGCGGCGGTGCTGCGGAAACCGGTCGGACAGCCAGCCGGCCAAGGGCTGGCCGATTAAAGCTCCGATTCCGAGGAAGGCCATGATTTGCCCTGATTGTTTGAGGGACAGCCCCAGGCTCTGATGCATGTAGGTGTTGGCCCAAGTTAGGGTTCCCCAAGTTCCCCACATCGCAAAAAATCCAGCTGCAGCCGTCAAGATAAGTGCCCGATTGGCAAACAACAACTGTACATTTTTCCCTGTCCCTTGCGTTTTAGCTGCCATATTGCCCGATCCTTGTGATCGAGGCAGTACCAGCCAGGAAAATATCCAGGCGGATAGAGTCAGGCAGCCGGCGGCCAGAAAGGAAGCGCGCCAGCCATGGTTGGCTGCGATCAGGGGCGACATAATGTTAGCCACGAGCAAGCCCAAGGGAGAGGAGGCCATAAAAAAACCCATAGCCGTCGCCCGACGGGTCGGACCAAAATAATCATACACGCCTTTGACGGAAGCCGCCAGTACCGCTCCCGAGCCGATGCCGGCAATAAACCGCAAGGACACTCCCGACCAATAGCCGGGCACCCAGGCGATGCTTAGTGTGAAAACACCCATCAGGAAAAGTGACACCACCAGTACTTTTCGGGTCCCCAACCGGTCAGCCAGAATTCCCCCCGGCAGTTGGGTCAAGAGGTAACCCAGAAAAAAAGCGCTCATGAATCCACCGGATTGCGCCGCTGTAAGGCCAAGCTCTTTGCCGGCCATGGGGATTACCGGCGGCCAGGATAAGCGGTCTACAAAGGAACAAAAAAACGCGAGCCCGCCGCAAAGAACCACCCGTACGGCGGTGGATAAAGTCCATTTCACTTACAATCGCTCCCATCATATGAAATAATGTAAATATTTTACCATTAGGCCCGCGTTTCTTGCAATGTGATTGTGAAGCGGGGACGAAGAGGTAAGAAATAAACTTTATCTAAAGGAAAAAGAACAATGATGGGGAATATTATTCCATCAGCAAGAAATCGATAAACAATAAGGAGATCAGAGAACCCATGTATAAAAATGTACTGAAAGAAAAAATGCAGAAGCGTGAACCGGTAGCGGGCTGTATGATTCAAGGTTTTTTCCCGGCTTTTGTCGAAATTTGCGGCCTTGCCGGATTTGATTTTATTTTTATTGATGCAGAGCATGGCTCACTCTCGCCAAGCGACTGCGAGGGCCTGGTGAGGGCGGCTGAAGTTCGCAATACCGTTCCGCTGATTCGGGTGCCGAACTCAGAGCCCGATACGATCCTGCGTTATCTGGATGTTGGCGCGATGGGCATTATCTTACCGGGGGTTTCGACGAAGGAAGAAGCGGAACAAGCCGTTCGGGCCGCAAAATATTATCCGCAAGGAAGCCGCGGGCTTAACGCGGTAAGGGCGTCTGACTATGGGATGAAAAAACCGTTAGCGGAGTACGTAGTGGATGCAAATCAGGAGACCATCGTGCTGGCGATTATTGAAAATACCACAGCCATTGAAAATTTGGCAGATATTCTGGCCGTTGATGGGATCGATGGCGTTATTCTGGGTACTTCAGACCTCTCACAATCCCTTGGCGTCCCCGGGCAGGGAAACCATGCGAAAGTGCAAGCGGCCTACCGGCAGTTTGTCCGGGACGGGTTAAAGACCGGTAAACCGATCGGTACGGTGGTGCGGCCGGGGGAAAATGTGCAGGACTATTTGGCTGCCGGTTTGTCCATCCTCATCACCAGCGCCTATTCCTTATTTGGCAATGAGGCGAAGCGTTTCGTCAAAGAATTGAAATGATAGTGAAAAAACACAGTTCATCGCCAGAACATGGCCATAAACTGTGTTTTTTATCTCCAAAAAGAGAATCGTTACATGATTATACTTTTTCAATCCAGCCGTCAGGTCCTTCTAAATCGCCGAATTGAATAGCACAAAGTGTGTTGTACAGTTTCGTAGTAATCGGTCCAACTTCTGTTTCACTGTAAAAAACATGAAGTTTTCCTTTGTACTGAATGCCGCCGATCGGAGTAATAACGGCTGCGGTTCCGCAAGCGCCCGCTTCTTTGAATTCTTCAAGGTTGTCGATCAGGACATCGCGTTCCACCGCTTTTAAGTGCAGATATTCTTCAGCCAGTTGGAGGAGCGAGTATTTCGTGATGCTGGGCAGGATGGATGGTGATTTCGGCGTGATAAATTCATCATTCTTTGTGATGCCGAAGAAATTCGCCGAACCAACTTCTTCGATTTTTGTATGTGTCATGGGATCCAGATAGATGCAATCGCCAAACCCGCTTTTTTTCGCTACATGGTAGGAGTATAGGCTGGCGGCATAGTTTCCGCCTACCTTATAGCCGCCTGTTCCGTAAGGGGCTGCCCGGTCGAAATCGGCAACTGTAAAGTTGACTGGTGTCATTCCGCCTTTGAAGTACGGTCCGACGGGCATGCAGAAAACGCAGAATAAATATTCCGGAGCGGGACTAACGCCGATATTGTCGCCTACGCCGATCAGGAGCGGCCGGATATACAAAGTTGCGCCGGTGCCATACGGCGGTACATAGGCTTCATTGGCCCGTACGACTTGTTTTACGGCATCAACAAATTTTTCCTCGGGAATTTCCGGCATCAACAGATGGTGGGCGCCGCGATTCATTCGCTTGGCATTTTCATAGGGGCGAAACAGTTGGATATCACCATTTTTGGTTCGATAGGCTTTCAATCCCTCGAAGCACTGCTGGCCGTAATGCAATGCTGTCGACCCTTCGCTGATGGTCAGCTTATTATCGGTTACGAGTTTTCCTTCATCCCATTGTCCGTCTTTCCAAGTGGAAATATAGCGGAAGTCCGTTTTAATGTAACTAAATCCTAAATTGTCCCAATCGATATTTTCCGGTTTACTCATGAGTATACCCTCCTAATTGTTATTCGTTGAAAAATGTTGTATTTTACAAGCAAAACCAAGTCGATCTTACTCTGAAAGTTTGATTATCCCCCCTGTAAGACTAAAAACCCCTTGCCCTTTTAGTCCAATGGACTAAAAGGGGCAAGAGGTTTATCTCGCGGTACCACCCTTTTTACAGATAAAACTATCTGCATCTCATCAGGTCTAACAACCTTAGCAGAATAACGACTGCACTCCTCGCGGAGCAGAGACCGGCGCAGCTTACTTTACAGTTCAGCTTTGCTGTTCAGGAGCGACGTTTGTATTCCCATCGTACCGATTTGCACCAACCATCGGCTCTCTGAAACGACATAGAAGACAAGTTCTCCCTCATCACATTTCTTATATTCAATTTGAGTGTAATTTTTCTTAACTATACGCCGATTCGGTTTACTTGTCAACTACAATGCAAAAAAAATTTTTAGAACTGGCCTTTTGGTTGGGATTTTTCAAGAACCGTTGTCAGCAAAAGCTGATTTTGACATGTTTCTGCATCTGCTGCAAACATTCTTCCAACTGCTTTATCAACGACAATTTTGCTTGAAAATCAAATTCAGTCCCTTCATGGGCATCATTGGCCGCCATGCCAAAATAGATGTTGATATCGGTGGCGGTTTCAATCAGGAGCGTTGCCAAAACGGAGGCCGCATCCTTTTTCGTGCAAAAACGAAGCAGCGTAAAAGGGTCTTTTAGATAGGCGCGGCAAAGCTCCAATACTTTTTTGAGCGTAATAACCCCTTCCGTGACATAGTCGACATTCTCCATCCGGCTCATGACAGGAATTTCCCCGTTTTTGCTTTCCTCAATGGTGAAAAGCGGTTTTTGTTGATATTTGCTGACGGCATGGGCGGTGCTGCCGCCGCATACGATCCGGATTCCTTCTTTGGCGAAGAAGAGTTTTAACACCCGGTTGTCGTCTTCCTTGTTTTCCGGCGGCCCGACCAGCATGTTGGCAACGGTGCGGTTTCTGAGTTTTACTACCAGAACGGTTGTATCGTCATCCAGGGAATCTTCACTCAAGGTTAAACAGCAGTTGACGATCCGCGCGGCAATTTGTGAGGCGGACATGTTGGCGGTATCGAGACGTTCCAAAAAATCAATCAAATCTTCCCGCTTCCAGCCGTTGGGCGCCAGTTTGCCAACTCCGGCGTTGGTAATTCCATCCGACATGAGGACAAGGACATCGCCGGTGAGTATCGGAATATGGGTTTCATGGATTTCTTTTTCACCGATATAGTGGATATTGTGCGGATAGTTCACATTCTTTCCGTTGCGCAGCAGGACGGCGGCAGGGTTGGAAAATTGTACAAGATACGCCGTGCCATGCTCAATTTGTAAAACCGTAAAGGTGGAGTAGGCTAACCGGCGCGTTCGGCAAACGGGCAACGTGGTAGCCACTGTGTTTATGCATTCATCCAGCGGGATGCCGCGCGACAGCATGGTTCCGAGGATGGTCGTTGTGAGAGTGGACAGAATATTCGCCTTTACACCGCTGCCAAGCCCGTCGGATAAAACGAATACTCTTTTGTCGTTGTTTTCAAAGACTTTGAAAAAGTCACCGCACAATTTTTCATCATGCTTGTTTACGCTGGTCCAGCCGGTTTCCAGAAATTGAAAATCAGTCTCAAACATCCTCTTATTCCTCATCATCCATCATGATTGTGTCTTTCAGGTCATGAACGGCAATTTGCGTTTCGGCGGCAGTTTCTCCTAATAGAGAGGCAATTTCATGGACAATGCGCAGTTGTTTATCGACAATTTCGTCCGCTAGGGCCGCCGCTTGTACTTTTTTCTTCATGGACAGGTTTTTTTTCTGACGGTCTTTGGAAATATTCTTCATGATGCAGACGACCATGCTGCTTTCCTGATCATAAAGAAATATTTGCTGCAGGTACGCATTATATTCGGGCAAAAACGCCGTTTTTTCCATTTTCTCCTTGCCCTGCATGATCATGTCCACGAAATTGAACTCATCGAGAATGCGGGAAACGGGTTGCTTTAAAACGTCTTCCGGCGCCAACCGGAAAATATCGCAGGCGGCCTGGTTGATTTGCTGGACTTTCAGGTCCATGTCCACAGACAGTATCGCATTGGGCGTGATATTGATAATTTGGTTGGAAAACGACTCGGCCCGTTCATGCATAAACGGCAGGCACATATTGATTTCGGCCTTGCCCGCCAATATGGCCGCCGCTTTTTCCCGACAAGAATGATAACCGCACATGCCGCAGTTCAATTCATCCTCCGGGGAAAGTTTGCCCATCTTGCGCAGAACAGCATGAACCTGGTCGTTGGCGGGGGGGTGGTGCGCGCTATTCGACGGTTTTGGGAACCGGCGGGTTAACGAAGGTTCATAACGGATGTTATAGTCTTCCGAATAATCCGTTATGGCGGATTGTTTTTTGATTTGCAATGCAGAACGTAAGAGCGAAACCTCTTTTTTGCGGAAGGAGGGGCCGCCGATGCAACTGCCTTCGCAGAGACTCATTTCCACAAAGCAGGAAGAGATTTTTCCCGCCTGGATATCCCGGATCGCCTCCACACAGGCCTGGTAACCGCTGACGGATACATAGCTGTACGAGGGATCTTTGGCCAACGTGGAAATGATACCGCCGTCCATGGGGAATTTGCGTGACAAATAGTGTTGGCGGGTTTCAGCGTCGTTTTCCTGCAGTCCAATGCCGGCATCGTGCAGCATAGTTTCCAATTCTTCAAAGGAGATAACGAAGTCCACCTGGGACCGGATGCTGTAGCGTTCCTCTTTCTTTGATACACAGGGAGTAATAAAGGCAATTAGCGCATCGGGGTATCGTTCTTTTAACAGGTTTGCATGCGCCTGGATCGGCGTTAATACAGGGACAAGACGAGGCAATGCTGTTGGATAGTAGGTGCTGATGAGCAGGTTGACCGACGTGCAGCAGGAAGAAATCCATACTTGCGCGGGATTTTCCGCAATTAGTTTTTCATATTCTGATTTCACCAGGTAGGCCCCTTCGGCCGTTTCACAGGCATCCGTGAAATGCAACGCTGACAATGCCGTTTTTAGTGTGGCGAACGAGGTGGAAAAATAGGCAAAACAGGAGGGAGCAACGCTGGCAACAACCTTGTTGCCGGCTAACAGAGCTTCTTTTAACTGGGCGACCTCGCTGATGGCCCCCTTCGTTTTTTGAGGACAAATGATTGTACATTCGCCGCACAAAATGCACTCCTCCGGCCTGATTTGCGCGCGGTGGTTTTTCACTTCAATTGCTTTGACGGGGCAATGGCGGACGCATTTGTAACAGTTTTTACAATGTACTTTGTCAAATTGCAAAATGTCCATGAGAGACTTCCTTTCCGATATCCTTTTCGCAAACTGGCTGTCATTCTATTCAGTTCTGATTTAATATTGCTATTCTATTTTTGAAAAAGCGAAACAAACTGATTATGTTATTGTTTTCACGTACTTGCATTCTATTATGCGGCTAAAACTATTTTTTTGCAAGGAAAGATGACCCTAGAAGTTGTTGACATCGTATTGGCCAATAAAATATAAGGGATGAGAACGCCTTTGTTAGGCCATATAAGCCGGATGATTGGAGGTGTTTTTGTTGGACAATTTTCGACAGGGGTAGTAAACTTATACAATGGAAACCTGCGGTAAGTCGTCAAATGTACGATGTTTCAGAAAATGACAAAAATAGAATTACAGTTATTTACCAAGGAGTCGTTATGAATAAAGCACTAGCAGTATTATGTATGATTTGGGGGCTTAATTGGGTGGTAATGAAACAAGCCAACCTGTTTTTTCCACCCATCTTGTTTGCCACGTATCGTTTTCTTTTAGGTTCGGCAGTATTGCTGATTGCTGCCTATTTTATGAAAATACCGTTGCCGAGACGCCAGGATTGGAAATGGATTATTCTCGGCGGTATTTTACAAACTGCTTTTTCCAATGCGGCGGTCCAAGTCGGGATGCAGTTTTTAACGGCCGGTTTTTCTTCGGTTTTGTCTTACAGCATGCCGTTGTGGGTAGCCATCATGGCCCATTTTTCGTTGAATGAAAAATTGACGAAGCGTAAGATGACTGGGGTTGCCATGGGAATGGCCGGATTGGTGGTTTTACTGAACATCAGCAGCGACGGTGTTTGGTGGGCGATCCTATTGACACTTGCGGGGGCGATTGCCTGGGCGTTTTCCAGTATTCTTGTCAAATTGAAATTGCAGCATTGCGACATTTTACAATATACGACCTGGCAAATGGCTGCTGGCGCACTTGTGTTGTCCATGTACTGCACAATCTTTGACCAGGGGGCTGTCCAGTGGAACTGGCTGGCAGTCGGATATTTATTGTATAATGGTGTTCTTGCGTCCGCATTGGCGTTTTTTCTTTGGAACTATATCTTGTCAAACACTGAGGCTGGCAAGGCAGCTATTTCGGTGCTGGTGATCCCGATTGTTGGTGTCTTGTCAGGCGTGATACTGTTGAAAGAACCACTCCATTGGAATACTATTACCGGAATTGTGATGATATTAGCCGGAATTTGGCTCGTCAAAGAACAGTCCGAAGCACCGGTACACCATTGCGATCCCCAAAAGGACTCCGACGAAAGAAAAAACGGAACAAGCGGAAAGCACAGACGCTGAAAAAAGATTCATAGTTTCTATATTAATTTTACAGACGGGAATGGGAGAAATATGATTACGAACCGACTTTTTATCATACAAGCGAAGCTGCTGGAGAAAATTGCCGAGTACGGCAACAAAGAAATGGAACGGGATTATCCGCTGGCTTGGGAAATAATCCATATGGCCAGTTGCGGCAAAATTGGCCAATTACTGGCGTCCGGCCGGCAAGTTGATCCTGAACTGGCGGCCATCGCTTGTTCTGTGCATGATTATGGAAGGATTGTTACCGGCAAACAAGCAAACCATGCTCAAAATGGGTATCAGCCGTTGCAGGCTTTTTTGCAGGAATGCGGCCGGTTTACGGATGAGGAAATAGAAGTAGTGGTTCAAGCGGCCAAAAACCATAGCAACAAAGATGAAATTGGAACGAAAATGGATGAGTTGGTGAAAGATGCTGATGTGTTGGATTGTTACCAATACGGAGAAAAGATGGAGCGGCCCGGCCGGCGTGAACGTTTGCTCAAGGTACTGGCGGAGTTTCCGTCCGCGTCTTCTTAAATATGGTAGGTAGCCCCTCTGTATTTATAAATAGGACTTGACAATGTTAATTTGTACACATATTATTAGTATGACAAGTATTAGTAAAACAATTATTAGCAAACCAATTATTGAAATGACTGGGTAATTTCAATTACTCGATGAAGGTGAAAAATTTTGACAATGTTTTTTTCTTATGATGAATCGATTGGTATTCTGACTAATGAAGTCAGCCGAAAGATTGTCCACTACTTAACAACACACCTGGAAAGCCATAATGTCACTCCGGCGCAATGGATTGTATTATTCCGATTATCGCAGCAAGATCGTCTGTCTCAAACTGAGCTGGCAAAAAGAGTCAATAGAGATCAGCCAACGTTAGCGCGAATTTTAGATATTTTGGAAAACAAAAAGCTGATTGAAAGGCAAGCGAGCAAGGAAGACCGGCGTTCATTCATTATTCTGCTTACTGCACAGGGGACTTCATTAGTGCAGGAATTAGCTCCTTATGTGGAAAGTATCTACCAAAAAATGTTACGGGGGATCTCAAAAGAGCATTTGACGATATACAGTCAAACACTCAATGCTATTAAGAATAATATTCTTGCTGATTGATGATAAATACGATGAACTATTTGTAATCGAAGAGGAGGAAGAAAAATGTCAAGTAATGAACACCCTTTTGCCCCTGCGGCTCCGGCTGGCCTGATGGTATTGACCTTTTACCTGAGCGCCTTATTTCCCGTATTGATCGGTACTGCGCCGGAAGAATTGATTTATGTATTGATCCCGCTTGGATTGGCCGGCGGAATTGTACAGCTCTCCAGCGGTATTATGGAACTTCGCTGCGGAATGATCGTACCTGGGAATATTATGTGTGGGTTTAGTGCGTTTATGTTTCTGGGGATGGGCGAAAATCTTTTGAAAATATTTAAGTTGATCCCGGCTCACACGGCAGCGGTTGATGGATATGTATTTATGGTTATGGGACTGTATATGGTCGGTTTTACCCTTCCGTTTTTGCATAAAAACCTGGTTGCCGGTATCTTCATGATCACCACTGACATCTTTTTCTGCGGTTGCGGCATTGCTTGGATCTTTGGGTTGCCGATCTTCTTTAAGATCGCCACTTGGTCTTTAGTGCCGATTGTTATCACGGCAATGTGGCAGGCGATTGCCGAAGTATTGAACCATAGCATGGGACGTGAAATCGTTAAAATGGGCACACCGCTGTTAAAGTGATTGAACTGTAAAAGTAGAGCAACGAGCGCCATCGGCGCTCGTTTTATCATTTCCGGAACGAAAGACTGGAAGAGAATATTGACATAACAAATAGCAAAGGCTACTATGGACGTAAGTGAATATTGGGTAAACTTGCCGAAAGGCTGGGACAAAAAGCTAAGGCTATGGGGACAATGTACGTCTATGATTGCCAAGTTGTATTTTTTCGGGAGCCCGTCTGAATCAGCCGGGCTTTTCTCATGCAATCCATTTGTGTTGTAAGAAGTGCAGTGTGTAGCTTTTTGAGAAATTGTCCTAAAAAAGGATTGACATGTATGTAGGGGTTGCGGTACTATCAAATTATTATATAAAAAGGCAATTTTTACTAGAAATGGACTTTTGCATCGGAGAAAGTTATGTAG
Organism: uncultured Negativicutes bacterium; assembly: GCA_964446265.1. Lineage (GTDB taxonomy): Bacteria > Bacillota > Negativicutes > CTSoil-072 > CTSoil-072 > CTSoil-072. The sequence goes on from CAYUNV010000028.1 coordinate 18,511, forward strand.
TCATTGTATATAAGGAGGAAACGAAAGAACATGTCATTGTCAAAAAAAATGGTGGGCTATTTTTTAGTTGTAGTTTTTGTAGCAGTCGCAGCGTTCCTCTACACCATTAATGCAACCAGCCAGTCTGAAGCTGATATTGCCAATCTTAGTGTTTATGAAATTCCACGCATGGAAAAAACACAGGAACTCACGTTAAATACCGTATCCCAGACGGTTAATATCCGGGGTTATTTTATGTACGGTGATGAAAATTACCTTACGGAATATTTGCGGTTGGTTGAACGAAATGCGCAAGTCGAACAAGAATTGTTGCAAGAGACGAAGACAGAAGAGGCCAAAAAGATGCTGGTGGAAATTCAATCCCTCGACCAAAAATGTTCTAATTTGGCCAAAACCAAGGTAATTCCGTTGTTGAAAGCAGGGAAGAAAGACGAAGCTCTGAAAATTCTCAGCAGTGAAATCGGTCCCCTGGCCAAAAGTTACCTTGCCAAGGTAGACGAATTTAAAAAACTGCGCATAGAACGGATCCAACAGTCAACGCAGGAAACGGTGGCTGATGCGAAGAAAACGAAAATGGTCGCAACTACAGCAGCGATTTTGGTAGCCATTATCGGCGTGGGGATTGGTGTGTTTGCGGCTAGAAAAATCACACAACCGATTATACAGTTGGAGAAGTTGATGCACGCCGCGAGTGACGGTGACTTAACCGTGAAAGCATCGGTCAATACTAAGGATGAAATCGGCCAGCTTTGCGAATCGTTTAATAAGATGATCACGGCGCAGTTAGACATTGTGAAGGCGATACGGTCTAATGCGTTAGAGCTTACAGCAGCTTCGCAAGAAATGGCAGCTTCTTCTACGGAGGTTTCCAATGCAGCGACGAGCATCGCTACCGAAATCCAAGATGTGGCTTCTTCGATGGAGGAAGCTTCAAAATCGAGTGCGGAAACTGCCCAGGTCTTAGTTGAACTATCCTCTTTGATCCAAATAGCCAAGGATAAGGCGGAGTCGGCTACCGGCAATTCGGCAATCACAATCGAAGCGGCCAAAGGCGGTAAAACTACGGTGACCGATGCGATCACAAGCATGAATACGATCCACACCAGGACGACCGAGGCGGAAAAAGTAATCACGCTCCTGAATGAATATTCCCAGCAGATCGGCATCATTAATGAAACGATTACAGGGATTGCCAAACAAACCAATCTATTAGCTTTGAACGCAGCGATAGAGGCGGCCAGAGCGGGTGAAGCTGGGAAAGGATTCGCGGTTGTTGCCGAAGAAGTCAGAAAGTTGGCCGAACAGTCAAACGCGGAAGCGGAAAACATTTCCCAGCTTATTGGGAAAATCACCGAAAACACCGGCAGTGCCGTGGTGGCTATGAAGCACAGCTTGTTGGAAGTAGAAACGGGTGTCGAAGCCGTTAATAAAGCGGATATGGCGTTGGAAAAAATCATGGCAGCAGTTACAGAAACGGTAAGTGATATTAATGGGATTGCCAAAGTGACGAACGCTGAGGTTGCTTCGTCGGAAAAAATTGTACAGTTGATTGAGGTTGTGGCGGAAGATATCGAAAAAACGGAACGGGATGCGCAACTGGTTGCTGCGGCAACCGAAGAGACAACAGCGACGATGGAAACAATAGCGGCAAGTTCTGAGCAGACTAGCGCCATGGCGCAAGAACTGCAAAATCTCATTACCCGGTTTCGGATATAATTCGATAGAGTACAGGGAGGTAGGGAGTAATGAAGCACTCGCTTGCAGTGAATGGGAACCAAGCTACAGTTATCGTCAACGGCAAAATCTATGCGCATGATGCCGGGCTTTTGCGGGATGATGTATTGGGGGCCATAGAAAAAGGCGTGAAATTTGTCCGTATGAATCTTGTTGATACCACGTATATTGATAGTTCAGGGTTGGGAGTTTTGGTTACGATCCATAAACTTTCCAAGGAACAGGGGGGCGGCCTTGTATTAACCGGTGTGCAAGGGATGGTTGCCGAATTGCTCAGACGGACACGGCTGGATCGGACGCTGTCTATTGAGTAATGATGCGGATAATAGGAAATAATCGCGACGACAATAAAATGGCTGAAGATCTTTCTTCGGCGGATCGTTTTTGGCAGAAACAAAGCAGCTTTGCATGGATCATTGTGGCAACCTTGTTTTTCGGCATGCTCTTATCGAGCGTTATTTGGATTGATGCTTCGCAGAAGATACACGCCGAAAAAGAAGCTGAATTCGATGATGCCGTAAGTGACATGGCAGGAGCCTCGCTGGCTTTTGAGGAATACACGGTCAGTGCCATTCAACGTGCCGATCAGCTGCTGTTGTTAATGAAATCGCAATACGAAAAAGAAGGACGACATACAAATATATTACAGCTTATCAAAACAGTAGGCCTCGACAAAGAACCTCTGGTTTTGCTAAGTATAGCGGACGAAAACGGCGATTTGATGATGAGTAATCAGGAGCCATTTCGGTTTTCGAATATACAAGACCGGGAACATTTTCAAATTCATCAGAAAACCATTTCGGATGAATTATTTATCAGCGATCCGGTCTTAGGCAGATCATCCGGACAACTGTCGATCCAGTTGACCCGTCGGATCAATAAGCCAGATGGAACGTTCGGCGGAGTTGTGGTTGCGTCATTAGCTCCCGGTTACTTCACCGATTTTTACAAACAGGTCGATATGGACAATGATGGTGTTGTTGCTTTGGTTAAAAAGAGCGGAGTGATTGAATCCTGGGCGTCCAAAGATCGTTCTGTTATAGGCGCTGATCTCAAGAAAATCGATAATGACTTATTCCGACAGTTAACGGAAAATGGAATGGGAACTTATTTTGCCGCTCTTAATACCGATGGCGTGAAACGGATTTATAATTACCGGGCGCTGCATGATTATCCGCTGGTTGCACTTGCCGGCAAGTCGGAAAAAAGCGCGTTCGTGAATTTTGCAGCGGTGCAGCGAAAACATATTTGGGATGCCGTCCTGATGACCCTTATCGTCCTTGTTGGATGTGGAACGGCGATAGGGGTTACGATTGCGCGGACCAAGAACGCGGAAACACAATTTATCGTCTACAAAATTTCTGAGATTGTCAGTTCGGCAATGAAGCTCGGAGAACTTTATCCGGCGATCTATAAGCTTGTAGAAAAACGGATCCGGGCGAAAAATTTTTATATTGTTTTGCGCGACCAGTCCGATAATTCACTGCACATTCCTTATGAAGTGGTGACAAGTACAACTGTATGCCCTGAAACATTTGCTCCGTTGACTAGGCATGCTATTCAGTCGGGAAATTTGTATACTGTCGATCCATGGAATTTGGCGGGAGTTCATGATCAGGAGAATTTTGCTGCTCTGTGTAAGAATGGTATGTACTGGATCGGCGCCCCGCTCAAAAACAGCGCCGGTGAGTGTTTTGGCGTTGTAGCTGTTTTTGACATTGCAGATGGGACCGGGTATGTAAAAACAGATCAGCAAATATTGCTCTTGCTTTCGAACCAAATTGCCATGGCGATTGAACGAAAACGCATTGAGGAACAATTGGAAAAAAGCCAGGAACGCTATCGCCTGGCGATGGAGGCTACTGAAGAAGGATTGTGGGATTATGATTTAGTGCGGGATGAGTTCTACTATTCCGACCGGCTTGCCGAGATGACCGGGATCTCTCACGGCGAGAAATTGACGTTGGAAGAGTTTGGCGAAAGAGTAGTTCCTCGTACCGATATTCCTAGGATGCATGCGGCTGCCAGAGATATTTTAGAAGGCAAATCACCGTATTATTTTTTCGAGTATAGCTGTGGGCAACCGGATGATCAACGCTGGATAATCATTCAGGGAAAAGCAATTTATGATGAGGCAGGGAAGCCGGTCCGAGTGACAGGTTCCAGCGTCGACATTACAAAACGAAAGAAAATGGAACTTTATATGTAGGCCGGGTTGAATTAGAGGGTCC
>CAYUNV010000029.1:0-6208 GCA_964446265.1 uncultured Negativicutes bacterium
AAATATCGCCTATCAATAGTCTATATTGTACTCTTTGAGTTTTCGATACAATGTGGAACGGCTAATGCCAAGAATCTCAGCTGCGACCGGCACACAATTATTAGCATGCAACAGTGCCGTCTCTATTGCAGCTTTTTCCAGTTTCTCCAGGCACAACATATCGCCAATTTTTTCTACGCCGTTGGTCATTCCGTCAATTTTTATCGGACAGGTAGCCAATAGTATGTAATTAGGAAGATTTTCCGGTTTAATGATCCCGTCCAAGCACGTATTGATCGTATAAACCATTGCGTTCTGCAATTGCCGGGCATTGCCGGGCCATTCATATTCATTAATTTTTTTCTGCGCTGACGGGCTGATCTGCGGAACCTTCCAACCTTTCTTCTGGCAATAACTTTCAATAAAGTATTTGCTCAAAATTTCAATATCATGGCCCCGGTCGCGCAATGGCGGAATATTAATCGGCAACACCGCTAAGCGAAAAAACAAGTCTTCCCGGAATTTATTTTCCGTGACCATTTGGTAAAGATTTTTGTTCGTGGCAGTAACAAGACGGAAATCTACCTTTTTATAACGGCGTCCGCCTAACCGCATCACCTGTTTGTCTTCCAACGCACGCAACAAAACGGCTTGTAATTCGATCGGCATATCGCCGATTTCATCCAAAAACAGCGTTCCGCCATGCGCCAGTTCAATTTTTCCCGGCCTGCCGCTGCGTTCCGCGCCGGTAAAACTGCCACCTTCATACCCGAACATTTCACTTTCGATCAATTCCCGCGGCATGGCAGCGCAGTTAACCGCCACAAACGGTCCCTGCGGACGGTGCGCATTATGAACGGCTTGCGCAAACAGTTCTTTTCCGGTTCCGCTTTCACCAATCAGCAGGACATTTTCCCCGGATCCGGCAAAACGCTGTGCCATGCTTACGCTTTTCTTGAATTCCGTATTTTCACCGATAATACTTTCGAACGTATTCGACGCCAAACCGCCGGAACGGCTATTGAGTTGCGCCGTCAATTTTTCCGACGGATTCAATTTAAACACGATACCGTCAATTCGTTGGGTGTAATGATTTAAAGTCGGCCGCACGCCAATTTGATACAATTGCCGATCCGTGCCTACCTGAATAAACTCTTCAACCGTTACATTTTCACCTTTCTCAGCCAACGCCATAATGGAAGAATCGCCGCGTAAAAACTCACGGATATTCCGATTGCCCATTTCTTCCGATCGGAATTTCAGGATCCGCATGCTTTCCTGGTTAATGTGAATGATCTTTCCATTCCGGTCCGTGATGATAATTCCTTCTTCAACCATAGCCAGCGTTGAATTCAATGTATTATGGATTGTAGCAAAACGATCCATGGCAATTTGCAGGTGGCAATTGAAGGTTTCCGCTTTTTCGTTGGCATCGCAATAATCATTTGTCATCTTAATCAGCTTAAAATGGGTTTCAATGGCGATCGCCAGCGAAGTGGCCAACCCTAAACTGTGCAGACAGAGGTTTTCCAGGATCTCTTCCCCCGGTGATTCCAGCAATGGTTGATTTAATATAACCAACGCGGCATTAATATTTCCGGTTTCATCGCGGATCGGCGCAGCGGAGGCAATACTGTTTTGAAACGCAACGCAATAATGCTCAGGTCCTAACAATTGTACCGGGCGTCCAAGCCGGATACACAATTCATGGGCCGTTGTTCCTTCGGAGTTTTCATCCGAAACAATCCCCATGCGGGGATGATTTTCCGGGAACAGGGACGATTTTTCCCAACAGCCTTCATTCAAAAGTACAACCCCAGTTGTGTCAAATAAATACAATATATCCCCGCAGGACCGAAGCATATCTTTAAACGATTCAATCAAAGAGTTGGTCACTTTAATCAATATGTGATGTTTCTCCAGGATTTCGGATAGTTTTTCCGGGTTTAAATTAGAGCTGGTCACCACAGAATACGGATTCACGCCCAGGTTACGAGACCGAACCCATGACGCGGCAACTTCTTGGTTCATGAAAGGATATCGACAGGGATCATTACTGCCATTTTGTAAAAAATCCTGCTTATACTGCAATATGGCTTTCCAGCGTTCTTGGGCATGCGTTTTTTTGTTATTCAGGAAAGGTTCAGTTTGTGCAGTAAAAATTTCAGCAGCCTGATTCAGTATGCCCACTTGCATTCCTCCCAATTATTTCGCTTCGATAATAAATCCTTCAATATTTCTCCAGCATCAATTTTATTTAAGAATTTGCAAATAAATATATTACTATGTGAAGATTTCCACTTCTTATTTTATATCATTTTGTGGTTCGTGTCAAAATGATACGTTCCAGAATAATATTATCAAAAAAAAATTATTACAAAAGTTTACTACTTTTAATAAGCAAAATCGCCAGCATTTTATCTTTATAATCCTCTTATATACCCTTAATAAGCTATACTTAATGCGTTAATGCATGAAAATTGCTGTTTGTGCAGTCTGGGTCGCGGCTATTTTATGCGCGTCGCCGCCTGTCGCAAAAAAAGATTTGCCAAAAATTGATCTTCAGTACTAAAAGCAAAACTGGGATATCCGATGCCGTTTGGCCGGATATCCCAGTTTTGCTTTTTTCTTCATCACATTTCGGGTACTTGCGCCGCCGCTTCAATCCCCATGTCCTGTAAAAACTTCATGGTCCGTTTGGGTGATACAACTTGCGGATCGTAGCGTTCCGCTAGCTTTAACGTGTTCATCACCGGTATGAAGCCGCCCAAATCTTCCAAAATATCAAAATCCGGAACCAGTTCAATCAGACTGATCGGGATCATCTTTTCCACCGCTTTCCGCACAACCATATCCAGAACCATCGCACCCGTCGGATTATAAAAAACTTCGATAAAATTAAACGGGGTTGTGCAGGTATAGCCTATGATATTGAATCCACCGGCCTGATCCGCAGATTCAACAATGGCAGCGCCGATATTCTCATTGCGGGCATCACAAGGCTTCGCACAGGCAAGCGCCCTTTCGCTGGCTGCCAATTCCGCCAACTTACTGACCGCATTCTTCATCGTTGCAGGCTGCAGACAAGGCATATCGCCGCCTACAATAAAAATGTTATCGGCCAACCGATCTGCCTTCCCATCCCGCAAGATATAATCAGCGGCATATTGCATGGCAACATCAAAGTGTCCACCCTGATCCGAAAAAATCTCTTTAATGGACTGCGGCGCGAAATGTGCAGCGATCAGTTCTTCTAGATATTCACCAGATCCGCCCTGGTTATAACAAAGATAGACATCACCGCACTTGGCAGCGAGGCAATGATCAATGACATCCAACAAACAGGCTTCATAGAATTCTTTTGCTTCCTGCGGCGAAAATATGCCCCCGCGATCAACTGTCAACCGGGTTTTCGTCTCGCCTTCTTTCGGTACCTTTGTAAAAACTACAACTGCATTTCGCATCGTCTATATCCTCTCCAACAGCTTATAACTTCGTCTCAGTACAGCAAACCTTTGTATTCTCTCCTTGTTTTGCTGTTTCATAATCCACCGGCGAATTTAAATTGGCAAAAATCTTCTCGACGTCGGCTTTAGGAAAAAATTCATCTACATTAAGTTCGCCAACACGTACAAGCGGATAAATGTCCAAAGGGCAAGTATGACCAGCCTCCAGTAAACGACGAATAATCGGCAAGCAGGCGGATTTCGAAAGCCATGTACACAACGGTTCATTGCCATCGGAATGAACCGGGAGCACCACGTCAAATTCGCCCGCTTCGGCTAGCTTGACAATTTCCTCGAGAACTTTCACCGGCAGCGTCGGCATATCACAGGGCACCACTAACACACCATCATCTGATGCCTCTTCCAAACCGGCATGCAGTCCGGCTAAAGGACCCTTGCCAACATAACGGTCTTGCGTCCAACGAACGTTTCTGTCTAACGTCCGCTGAGGTCCTACCACAATAATTTCCTTGCAAAACAAGGCCAATTTGTCAACCGCTGCCGACAGCATAGTGCCACCTTGCCAGGGCAGTTCCGCCTTATCCTTCCCCATCCGGCTGCTGCGCCCACCGGCCAATACGATACCTGTCATGATTTGCACCTCTGCAATCAATTAATTAGTTGATAATTTCAATTTCATCCCCTGGTTTAACCCAGCCCGGCGTGAGCACTTTGGCAAATATCCCTTCGCGGGGCATGACACAATCGCCGGTCTTCTGGCGGATTGCGCAACCCATGTGACATTCTTTCCCAATCTGAGTTACTTCCATTAAGGTCTCGCCAATTTTCAGTTTCGTTCCTACCGGCAGCTCAAACAAAATAACACCTTCCGTGGTAAGGTTTTCCGCAAAACTGCCCGTTTCCAAATCCGCTAAACCTTTTTGCTTCATCTTGTTTACGCTTTCCATTCCCAGCAAGCTCACTTGGCGATGCCAGGCTCCGGCATGGGCGTCGCCTGTTAATCCGCAATCTATGTCAAAATACCCTTGTTCAATCGTTGTCTTCGGTACCCCTTTTGTTTCACTGATATTTATTGCTACTACTTTTGCCATGTTCCGGCCTCCTATCAAATTTGTTTATTATTTTGTACAACTATTAACAAGAAACTTATTGACAATAAAGTCCGCAATTTTTTCATAATCGTCTATGGGGAAAGCAGGAACCGAAAAATTCCCATCCGTTACATCGGTCGCCACAGCGATTAATTCCTCAGGAGATGAAATGGCCTGAACGCCTTTTTCCCTGCGCACCACTTCAATCTTCTGTTTGCCCGACAGCTTAAATCCTTCGACTATGGCAATATCAATTCCTTCCATTGCGGCGACAATCTCATCCAAATCTTTCTTCTGGCTTGTCTTCTGGATCAAGGCATATTGATCCGGGCCAACAACAGCCACTGCCTGGGCTCCGGCCTGGCCAAACCGCCAGGAATCTTTTCCGGGAACATCGATTGAAAATCCATGGGCATCACTCTTCACCGCTCCGACTTTATAACCGCGCCGGACGACTTCAGCAATCAACTTCTCCGTTAGTGTGGTTTTTCCGGTATTCGAAACTGCAGATACAACACAAACAACCGGCGTACTCATTCTATAACCTCCCCGTCTTCCTTACCTGATTAATCAGCAGTCCTTACTACATGTCCGCTTTTTCCGCCCGATTTTTCCATCAACTTAATATCCGTAATTTCCATCCACCGGTCGATTGCTTTGCTCATGTCATAAATCGTCATGGCCGCCACTCCCGCGCCGGTGATGGCTTCCATCTCCACACCGGTCTTGCCGCTGGTTTTTGCTGTGCATTGCAGCGTTATACTGGAATTTTCTTCATCCAGTGTGAAGGTAATGTCAACCGACGTCAACATCAACGGATGGCACATGGGGATCAAATGCGAAGTCTGCTTGGCAGCCATGATCCCGGCTACCTGGGCCACGCCCAGCACATCCCCTTTTTTTACCCCGCCGCTCTTTATCGCTGCTAACGTTTCCGGCTGCATACGGACAGTCGCCTGTGCAGTAGCAACCCGCTCCGTATCTTGTTTCCCGCCTACATCTACCATACGGGCATGACCCGTTTCATTAAAGTGTGTAAAATCCATGATTACCCTCCGATCTGATACATTTTGCGTTGATTGCCGGTTCCCCAGCCTTCATCCATATGGTGGCGATCCGGTTTTTTGCGGATTGTTTCACTGAATAGACGGGCAATTTCTTCATCGCTCGCATTATTTTCCAACGCTAATTTCAAGTTAACCTCGCCCTTATCAAATAAACAACCTCGCAATTTACCATCCGCAGTCATCCGGATCCGATTGCACTCGGAACAAAAATGGTTACTCATCGCACTGATAAAACCTAGTGTTCCTGCACCACCCTTGATCCGAAACGATTTAGCCGGTCCGTTCCCTTTCGCTATAGGAGCTTTAAACAATTCATACCGTGTTTCCACAACTTGTCTTATTTCCGCCATACTAACCAACCGTTCTTTTTTGAAAAAAGGCAAATCCCCTACCGGCATAAACTCAATAAACCGTACATTCAACGGCATGTCATACGCCAATTTAGCAAAATCCAGGATCTCATCGTCATTGAAGCCCTTCATAACCACCGTATTAATTTTTACCGGCGCAAGATCCAATTTAAGCGCTTTTTCGATGGCGCGGGTCACATCGTGCAGATTGCCGCGCCGGGTGATATAATTGAATTTTTCGGGCACAAAACTGT
>CAYUNV010000029.1:6218-17987 GCA_964446265.1 uncultured Negativicutes bacterium
GCTGAAATTTACGCGGTTTAACCCGGCAGCTTTCAGGTCTTCCGCCATACCATCAAATAATATACCGTTCGTCGTAATGGCGATATCGGTGATTTGTGGAATTTCTGCTACTTGGGCAATAAGTTTTGTAATGTCTTTACGGACCAATGGTTCGCCGCCGGTAAACCTGACTTTACTGATGCCGACTTGAGTGGACACTTTTACGAGACGAGCAATTTGTTCTAATGTCAAGATATCTGAATGGCTCTCACTGGCAATTCCTTCATCCGGCATGCAATACCGGCATCGCAAATTACATCGGTCAGTAACAGAAACTCTCAAATACTCTATTTTTCGATCATAACTGTCTAACATGAACACTCACCCTCTTCCAACTCCAATTATCATAAAAGCACGTTTTACGCATCTAAGCTGTTGATGCTCCCCAGAACATGGGCGGATACTAAATCACCAGGTTTTAACGGCCCGCTCCCGGCCGGTACATCCACAAAAACATTACATTCCATCATCGATTTCAAAGCGCTATTATTCTGGATTCCGGTTAATTGAAAAGCGATATCTCCATCCTGCAGCAGCAAACGGGCCCGTAAAAATCTTCTCTTTTCGCTCTCTTTTTTGAAGCCGCCTGCCATTTTTCCCTGGATCTTGGAATACAGATAATTTTTCTGGCCCATCATTTTTTTTAGCATCGGAACTACCAATAAATCGAAAGTAAGCAAAGCAGCAACAGGGTTGCCCGACAAGCCGATAATCAATTTCCCGTCTTTAACCGCCGCCAAAATGGGCGACCCCGGTTTAATATCGACCTTCCAGAAAATTATTTCTGCCCCCAGCACCCGTAAGGCATCCTGGATCACATCGTAATCGCCTACAGAAACACCGCCGGTGGTAATGAACACATCCGCTTGCTCCAGCCCCTCGCGAATACGGGCGGCAACCTTTTCCTTGCAATCCATTACTGTTCCTAACATAACCGGCTGCGCTCCCAGTTCCAAACAACGTGCCTGCAACGTATACCGGTTGCTGTCATATATTTTTCCCGGTTGAATCGCTTCGCCCAGACTAATCAGCTCATCACCCGTGCTCAATATCCCGACTTTAACCGGCTGATAGACCGGCACATCGGCAATTCCCATTCCGGCCAGCAAGCCAACCAAGGCCGGTGAAACAACAATCCCTTTCTTGGCAACTACTTCACCAACCTTTACATCCTCGCCGGCATACACTACATTCTCTTGATACCGCAGTGGTTCAAAGACGGAAATGTAATCGCCCTGCCGCTCCACTTCCTCGTATTTTACGACTACGTCCGCACCTTCCGGCAGAGGTGCGCCGGTCATTACCTTCACCGTAGTTCCGGATGTAATTTTATTGGCAGCGACATAGCCTGCTGGGATCTCCTCTAACACTTTCAAGCGGATCGGCTGTGATGGCGCAGCGTTCATGGTATCGCTCGCCAAGGCCGCATATCCGTCCACCGGAGAACGGTCAAAAAACGGGATATTATGCTTTGAAACAACATCCCGGCTCAAAATTCGTCCCAACGCATCAATCAGCGGGACTTTGCTGTCTTCCGGCAACGTAATTCTATTGAGCAGTATGTCTTGCGCTTCTTCTAATGGAAGATTTTGTTTCATAGCTTCCTCCTACACCCCTGTGCCAAACGTGCAGTTTGGATAATGGCACACCGGGCAATGTAAACAAAGGCCGCCCAAGCCGAACTTGGCAATCTGCGCCTTTGTAATTTTTTCGTTGCTAACAACAAACGGCAGCAAAAGATCCAATGCCGACCGTTTGGAATACATCACACCACCAGGAAGTCCTAAAACCGGGATATCTCCCAGATAGCCTACCAACAGCATAGCGCCCGGCAAAACCGGCGTCCCATAGGAAATAATATCGGTACCGCTCTCGCGAATTCCTTTCGGAGTAACATCATCAGGATCTACCGACATCCCACCGGTCGTTAAAATCAGTTCTGCTCCTTTGTCCGCCATCTCCCGAATGGCTTGCGCAATTTTGGCCGAATCATCCGGAAGAAATTGCTGATCAATCACTTCACAGCCATATTCCGCCATTTTTTTTCGTAAAAAAGGGCCAAATTTATCCTGAATTAAGCCAGTATATACTTCATTGCCGGTAGTCACAACCCCGACTTTCAAAGAGTTCATCGGCTTAACTGTAATCATTTCCACGCCTTGACAAATCGTTTCAACCTGATCTAGTAATTCTTCATCAATAGTTAACGGAATCGCCCGCAATCCCGCAATGCTGTCCCCTTGTTTGACAAGCTTCAAGTTGTTGCGGGTAGCAACCATCACATCTTTTACCATATTGACCTGCAGCAATATATCTTCATTGATGATACACATTCCGTCATATTGGGCCGTCAACGTAATTTTGCCCTCCGACGGCGCGCTGCAAGCAAGGCCTTTGCCCTTTACCGCTGCGGCAATTCTGACCGCTGCATCATTTTCGTGGACCTTACCGTCCTCTTCTTCCCAAATATAAATATGTTCTTTCCCTAATTTTTTCAATTCCGCAATGTCGGCCTTGGTAATTATATGCCCTTTTTCAAACGCTCTGCCTTTAAATTCTCCCGGAACTATTTTCGTAATGTCGTGGCAGCATACGCAATTTTCTGCATCTTCTACGCGGACTGTTTTCATGTCATATCTCCTTCCCATTTCGACACACTCTGCTTCGTTTAGAAACCCGGCTTGCGCCGAGCTGTTGCAGCGGTGGCGGAAGCCAAAACCAAAAAAATAAAACTTTCATGCGGAAAGCGCACAAAAGTTTTATTGAAAACTTATATGACGCCTCCTTTCCCATGCGGGAGGTAGTAAAATTTCTTTCACTACCCCGTGGACCTTCCGGTCCAGGCTGTACAACCATAGTTCGCTTTAGGTCATACGGCTCGGAGAGCTGGGTAATTCAATTATAAAGGAAACATCATGCCATCATAGGCGGCCAACACCGTCGGATTATCGGTTGTAATTGCCTGTAAATCTTTTTCCGTAACCGGCTGGCTGTAATGAACCGATACATGAGTAAGAATTGTACTTTTCGCCTTAACTTGCCGGCCCAATTCAATGGCTTCCTCAATGGACATATGGCTGGCCGGAAACCAGTTATCGCCATAAAACGTCGCATCACAAACGAGCCAATCGACCTGTTCCACTTTTTCGGCCGTTTCTGCTGGAAGTCCGGCAGTATCGGGAAAATACGCCAATTTTTTATTGTCTGACTCGATCAAAAAGCCTGCTGTTTCAACCCCGTGATTCGCCGGCAACGGAGTAATGGAAACTTGATCCATCTGATATGTTTTGTGGAACTCCCACGCAATCACATCAAACACATCATCCCATTCCGGAAAGGCTTGTTGAAACTGGATTACAGCCTCCGGCGGCAAATACAATGGCAACGCGGCTTTACGGTTTAGTTTTACATAATACTCCAGTTCGCCAATGCCGCCAAAATGATCGTAGTGCCAGTGCGTGAGAAAAATTTTATCGATCGTGCTAATCTTTTCCCGCAACAGTTGAACCCGGAGATCAGGAGGCATATCAATAAGAATGTTCTCCCTTGCCGTACTAACCAAAGCCCCACTGCGAGTTCTGGCAAGCCGCGGATTATTACGGACTTCACAACAGCCTGGACAGTTGCAAAAGAACGATGGCGCTCCGGGACCGGCCCCGGTTCCCAAAATTTTAAACACCGGCTTATTCATCATTTATTCTACACCCCATGAACTTCATTGCAGACGGCTTACACTCGCTCAAATCAGGGCACTCATCGCATTGCTGATCAAATGGGTAGGCAAGCTCGGAGAACGCACAGGCGACAAACCCATTTTTCGCATAGAACCTGGCACTCTCGCCTTTGGCCACCGTTGTCACTGTATAACTGCCATCGTCAAACCCTGGACCGTTGAGACAATATCTCCAAGGCTCCATCACCATGGCCTTTAACAACCGACTGCCAATTCCCCGGCTATGATCGGTCTGTCGCACGGCAAACACCAGTAAATGGTACACGTCATCATCGGTTTGCGCTAACATTCCGCCGCCAAGTATTTCATTCCCTTGCTTGATTACCACGTGGTCATCGATGTCGCCCGCAATATCCATGTCGCTTTCGATTAATATCGAACGAAGTTCCAGTTCATCATCCGGGACGGCAAAAATAATTTGGTAGTCCATCATCATTTACCTCTATTTTTTACTGTTCGGTTTGGGACAGTTCTAACTTGATCGCTTTTTGCGGACACTGGCCGACGCAAGTATAACAGGCGCAGCATTTTTCCTCCGCCACGGCGCCGGCCTTGGCCGCATCGCCGATTGGTTTCATTGCAATAACCGCTTCCGGACAAAAGGCTTCGCATAACCCGCAGCCGTTACAGCGATCTTCATCAATCCGGACGGCAACGGTGTATGCTCCCGTTTCACCGGATGAAATGCCGCTATCAATTACCGGCGGCATATAAATCTTTTTGCGTGCTTCCGGAATGCTCTTGACGGCCAGTTTTTTCAGTGATTCCGCCAAGGATCCCATTTGGTTGAACGGCACGGAAAGATATGCTTCAAAGTCATTGATATCGCTGATCGCCCTGGCGCCATAGCAGCCAAAAGAGATATTCATTTTTTGGCTTTTCATAACCTGCACCGTCAAATCCGCACAAGTCGAATTATATCCGGATGTATGGAATACATGCCGTTCACCGCTGCCATAGCTGGACGCACAACACAGCCACATGATCTGCTCCGGATAAATCGTGAAAATAACAACATCCGGCTCAAAATCGGCCTCTTCCAACGGAGCAACAACCGAAGCCCGGTATTCGCCCGGCTCAAATTCCGGCCGGGAGGCAATCATTTTTTGCGCACATTCAATATTCGGTAATTTTTTAAATAACAGGTACAACTCGCCTGACCGTAATTTAGGAGACATTGGGACGAGTCCCATGATGGCCGATCCATCGGGACATGCGTGTTTACTGGGTGGCATATACAAACTATTGCCCCGCCGGGCTACTGTAATCGCTTGGCAATGCCGGAGCGGGAGAGCCGGCTCCGATACATTTTCAGGAATTGCTTCATCCGGTTTTAACAGTTTTATAGCAACAGGCGACCAACGCAATGTCAAGAGATCTTTAAACGTCTGTGCAAGTTCTTTGTTGTTCAAATTCGTTCGTCCTTTCAATCTGCCATGATTTCTTCCCATAATTTTTCTCCGTCTGGACCGTTAAATATCTCTTCCATCCGTTTTTTAGCGCCTTTATAATCAGCAGGCAAATCCAATAATAAGTTCAGCGCATGAATGGATTGGATTTCCGACGGATAACTGTCATATTTCAAAACGCAGCTTAAACAGTATCCCACAAGCACATCGGCCCCGGCCTTGCCGGCCTCATCCTGACGCGATTTTACCAATTCATCTACAATATCAGGGCGAAAGTGCGATAACTGCCCGCCACTGCCGCAGCAAATGGTATTTTCTCGAGCATGCGCCATTTCTACAAGCGGAAAAGCACATTCCGTCAGCGCCTGCCGGACCTGTGTCCCGAACACACCGTCAAAGCGGTCCGGGCAAGAATCATGAACCGTAACCCGTTTCTTGTCAATTAAGTTTCGTTTGCCAAGCTTGCCAAAATCCAGCACCTCATAAACGGTTTGGACAACCACGTCGCAAGCTTGAAATATGTCCCGCAATTCATAATAACAACCGGGACATGCAACAATAATCCGTTTTATGCGGTGTTCCTGCAAAAATTCTTTGAGACGAACATACAAATCAGATAGCCGTTGCTGCAAGCCCAGTTGATTAAGCAGCTTGCCACAGCAATCCGTCCACACGCCCTGACAATTGCAGTGCTCTTGCAGATGCTTATAAATTCCCCTCGTCAATCCCGGCGAATAAGTAATTAACGTACAACCCGGAAAAAAGACAGTCTCAGCATCAGCAAACGAATTGATGTCACTATAATCCGTTCCACAGGCATCGCGATATGCCTTCATCACATTCTTGGGCCGGTCCGGCAATAAATACCGATATTCCGAGCTGTCCAATTCAGCGTTTTGGATGGCTTGCTGTCTCCTGGCAAGAAACATTTTCTTGGGGCTTAATTGCAGCGGGCAAGCAGTTTCACAGGCACCGCATAATGAGCAGCTTAGCGCTTCTTCCAATAAAACTCCCCGTTTTGCCATTTCCAGCGGCGATTGGCCGCTTTCTGCCAGTAACGAACAGCAGCTTGCACAGCGCTTACATTCAACACATTTTTCTATGGTTTTAACTATGTCATTGTTTTCCATTCATATTCGCCCTATCTCACGAACTCGGTTTATTCCTGATTATCGCTGCGGAGGTGTCGTCGTACTTTCTAAGCCGATTTTCTCCATGATTTCAAGAGTATTCGCCGGGATCAGCACACTGTCATCATACGCGGCAGCCACTTCCAGCGCCCGCACCATCGGGATCATGCTGGCCAGGTCGATAGGAATATCGACGTCCGGCGCCATAGCAACCGTTGCCAACGGAATTTTCTTGTCTTTCGCTTTCGCCACCAGCATATCCAACGCCGTGATTCCATCCATGTTATAAAATACTTTGTAGAAATCAAATGGGGTTGTGCAAGTAAAGCCGATGATCGAAAAACCGCCTTCCTGGCAGGCTCCCTCAACAATCGCCGCCCCGATCGGAGCAGTCAGAGCTTCTTTGTTAACCGCAACAGTTAACCCTTGCTCGCTGGCTGCCAATTTTTCCATTTTGGCGAGAGCACTCTGCAACATATCCGGCTGCAAACTGGGAATGTCGCCGCCGACAATCATAACGCTATCGGCAATCCGTTCTGAGCTGCCCTGTTTCAAAATATAATCTGCAGAGTATTGGATACAGTCATCGAAGGTGCCGCCTTTGTCGGTAAACGTACCCTTTATTTTCTGGCGGTCAGACGTTCTGGCCAAGAATTGTTCCAAATACTCAGGATCACCGTTTTGATTGTAACAAACCCATACATCGCCGCAATTCGCTGCAATGCAGACATTAATCACATCCAACAAACAGCCTTCATAAAACGCCATCGCTTCTTCCGGCGTTAAAATTCCGCCTTTGTCAGTCGTCAAGCGGGTCTTGGTGGTTCCTAGTTTCGGTACTTTGGAAAAAACAACGATTGCATTCTGCATTTATCTAATCTCTCCTTATATAAAAACCTTTAAGAAAATTCATTTCACATCATCATCATACTCGCAGTATAGATATGCAAACTTCGTGCCAATCTATTTTTTTTCGGCAAAACGGTAACATTCCTTGTAATAAAACGATCGCCTCAACAACATGATGCCGCATAATCCATCCTTCTTTTTTCTTTTTGAGAAAACATCACTTCATAAGTTTCATTTTGACACATTCATTATAAAATAGCAATTTGTATTCTTCTTGCCATTCGCAAATAGAACTATGCGGAAATTTCATGGTAGATTTCCCGGCGTAGTTTGATGAATTCAATGTCGGTTTGGCACTTGCTTACCCCGTCCGGAATTATAAATTCTTTTTTGATGGTTCCGGGGCGAGGAGACATAACAATGACCCGTGTCCCCAGAAAAATTGCTTCTTCGATATCGTGCGTGACCATGATCATGGTTGTCCTCTCTTGCTTCCAAACACGCAATATCTCTTTTTGCATATTGAGCCGCGTCAATGCATCCAGCGCGCCCAGCGGTTCATCCAACAGGAGGATCTCCGGTTGGTTGACTAACGCCCTGGCGATAGAAACCCGTTGCGCCATACCACCGGATAATTGGTTCGGGTAAAATTTTTCCGTGCCGGCAAGCTCAACCAGCGCCAAATATTTTGCGATTAATTCTTTTTTTTGAGCTTCCGTGTGGTTATTCAAAGCGAGTTCGATATTTTCTGCCACCGTCAACCAAGGTAACAGGCGATGTTCCTGGAATACGAGCCCGCAGTTCAGACTGGGAGCAGTTACCTTATTGCCGCCAAGGTAGACATTGCCGCTATATTCTGTATCCAGACCGCAAATAATCCGCAACAAGGTACTCTTCCCACAGCCGCTTGCCCCCACAATGCTGACAAATTCATCTTTTTTCACGGTAAGGTCCACTTCTTGCAAGGCCGTCACAGTATGCTTCTTTACTTGGTAAGTTTTACTGACCTGTTCAATACGCAAGTATTCTGTATCACTCATTGCCTGTAAAGAGCTCCTTCCCCTTAACGATTCTTCCTTCTAACCGGAGCAATACGCTGTCCATAACCTTTCCGATAATGCCAATCGCCAACATCCCGACGATGATCCGGTCGGTTTGGATCATCGCTCTTGCGTCAGTCAGCATGTAGCCAATCCCGTGCATTCCGGCCGATAATTCGGCGGCAACCACACACATCCAGGCATACCCAAGCCCAGTCCGCAGTCCGGCAACAATATACGGTAAAGTTCCCGGCACCACTACTTTCATAATGAATTTTCGCTGCGGAATTTGCAGCACCTTGGCCAGCTCAACAAATTTGTTTTCCGTCTGCCGTATGCCACCCAACACATTCGTGAAAATTGGGAAAAATGAACCCAGTACAATAATAAACACTTTTGATCCTTCCTCGATACCAAACCAGAGGATCGCCAAGGGTATCCAGGCAATCGGCGGTACTGGGCGCAATAGCTGAATTGTCATATTCAACCACGAAAAGATCCGTGTGAAAATGCCCATAGCGCTGGCTAATGCCAGCGCTAATGTAGAAGCGACTAAAAAACCTTCAATTACACGAATAAAGCTAATTTGCAGATGCCTGACCAATTCACCGCTTGTCAGCATCTCCACCGCCGCTGTAAGAATGCGGGCCGGAGAAGGCATGAGTATCGGATTCACAAGCCCTAAGGATGAAACGACTTGCCAAATTGCTAATACCAACAGGGGGAATATAATCCCTTGTTTTTCATCGTCTGCTTTAAACCAATACCGGTTATTTGTTTTTTCTGTCATCGGTACTCCCACTTTACAATCCTGCGCTATCATTAACACAAGATATCTTTCTTACAGCCTAATTTTTTTGGACGAACGTTTTCACATCAACCGAAGTCTTTGTAATGCCGTTTTTGCTCAAAAACTGTTCTTGGCCTTTCAAATCAGTAAGCACTTTTTCGTCAATCGGCACCGGTTGATATTTTGAGATCATTTTTTGCAATTGCGGCTCAGGAATTTTAAACTCGGTAGCCAGCATCTTCAAACATTCATCCAGATTGGCTTTCATGTACTCATTGCCACGATGAAATGCTTTTTGCACAGCAGCGTTTGCCGCCGGATTTTTTTGCAAAAATTCATCGCCGGCCAAAAACACATTATAATTCGGACAAAAATCTCCGTCCCTAATCACTTGCATGCCACTTTCTTCCAAGCGCGTAACGGATGGTTCCCAAATAACTGCGGCGTCAATATCGCCTTTAATCAAGGCTTGGCTTAAATCGGCCGCCGACATGTTGATAAAATTGATGTCGTTTAACGTCATTCCTTCTTTTTCTAAAAAGGCGACTAACAGTTCATGGCCTGACGTATTTTTTGTCGTCGCTACTTTTTTTCCTTTCAGATCAGCAACACTCTGAATTCCCGATTTGGGATTCACCAGCAACGCTTGCGATTTTGCCATGTCCGAAACCGATACGATCGTATATTTTATCCCGGCGGACCGTCCGACAAAAGCCGGCAGATCACCCATAACGCCCATATCAATTTCCCCGGCGGCAAAGGCCTCACTGACTACCGGACCTAAGTTAATCGGTTTCCAGACCAGCTTGTAACCAGCTTTATTCAGTTCTTCCTCTAGGAAGCCTTTTTTATAGGCAACCCACATATGAGAATAAAACGGCAACGGAACCATGCCGATGCGAACCGTTTTTACTGTTCCTGTATTTTCAGCCGGTTTGGCGTTTTTTTCTTGTGTTCCGCCACAACCGCCGGCAAACACAGCCGAAACAAGCATAATCATGGTTATGGCAATCATTAAAATTCTCTTCATTCTTCCCGGTTCCCCTCGCTTCACCTTTTTTTATCGAATTAATCCAAGCTGCCTTGGCAACTGCTGCCGGCACCGGCTGTACAACAGTAACAATGATCATCCACCTGTACTTCGCATAATAAATCCTCCGGAGTCATTTCAGCGATGGTTTTTGATTCCCCGACACGCATTCCTAACACTTGGTTAAAATCACAGTCATAGATCGCTCCATCCCAGCCAATGTTAACCTGTCCTACGCACATCACTTTCTTTAAATTATCTTTGTTATAATTTTCAACAAGCAAATTCATATATCCGTCCAATTCCCCACTGACCTGCAAGTCTTCTTTAAACCGCCCGCATGGCGCGTTCGCGATCGTAAAGAGATGATTAAATTCAATGCCATAGTGGTCTTTTAACTGTTCTTTGTAGGCCGCCTGCAATTCAGCCTGCGGTCCCGGCAAAAAGGCCCCGCCCGGATTATACACAAGATCCAGCGCCAGACCGGTTCCTTCTTGTCCATAGCCAATACGGTTTAACATTTTCAGTACATCAACATTATTTTGAAAAACTCCTTGGCCTCTTTGCGCGTCAACATTTTCTTCCCCGTAGCACGGAAGGGACCCAACTAGTTCAACACGATTATCTTTAAAGAGATCCACGAAATGCTTATATCGATCCGATCCCAACATGGTCATATTTGACCGGACTAAAATACGTTTTACTGTAGGAAGCTTTCGCAGTTCCCGGATCAGCATCGGAAGATGAGGATTCATCTCCGGCGAGCCACCGGTAATATCGACCGTAGACGCCTTTGCTGCTTTAATAAACCGTAAACAGGCTTTTATCGTTTCAATGCTCATTTGCTCCTTGCGATCCGGCCCCGCTTGAACGTGGCAATGTTTACACTGCAAATTGCAGACATAGCCGACATTGATCTGTACAATATCAATTTTATTCCTGAGCAATTTTTCTCCGGCTTCATTAATCTTGTCACAAAATGATTTCATTGCAATCCTCCCATTGTGTTGCTTCGGCAAAATTATAAGACGTTCACTATTGTTATCATTGTATAACGAAAACCCGTTGATTGCAATATAAATTTCATTTGCAATCAACGGGTTTTCGTCTTTATGGATAATTATGGTTTTTATTTACGACCCACCGGTTTTTCTTCCGGCAAGGAAAATTTAAATTCTGGTTCCTTTTCGCGTAACTCTTTGGCCTTTTCGCCGACTGTTACTTCGAACCAAACCCCTTCGACCCGGCGGCCTGAAAAAGTAGGACCGAACAGCACGAATATCGCATCGTCCCATGCGTAAATTTCCTCCAAGGAAGGTTCTAAAACGCGCAGTCGCAGCTGCCCATACGAATAACGGGTATGTTCCAGCGCCAGTTGCTGCATGAGTTCAGAGATCGTGAGTTCTGTAACTCCCATCGATCGCGAGGGCCAAATAATATCCAAAACGGCTAAGGTATGTTTCCCTTTATACTGCAATTTCTTTGTCAGGCGATACGCATCTTCATTCGGCGTAAATTTCATCACAACAGGAAGAATTTTTTCCGCAAACTGAAATATCACTTCCTGTTCGTCATATTCGATTGCTTGAAACCATGATACCCGCGTCATTTTTTTTTGCCGTTCATCGCACAACGATACGCCTTTTTTCAAGAGTTTTTCGATTTCATTGGTCAGAAAGACCGGCATGTCCTCCCGGTCAACGCCGCATAACGCAATAAACTCTGTCATTGCCATTTTGATTTTGCATA
>CAYUNV010000029.1:17997-21802 GCA_964446265.1 uncultured Negativicutes bacterium
CTGATTTTTATGTAATAAAGCAACTGCCGCCGTAATAATCTTTTGTTGTAACTCCGTCAATGGATCACGCCGTCCAACCATATCGTCGAACCGCAAAAGCTGGTTCTGCTTGGCGATGGATCCGTCAGGGTTTAAGGCCGTAGTCGCTAATTGTTCAAAATTCATGTATTTCACCTCATGAACCCATTTTACAGGGAACATCAATTGCTTGTAAATAGAAATTCCTTTATTTTCTTGTTAATAAAAATTCTGCTAAAAAAGTCTCTGCACTGGGGAAAACCCCAGTGCAGAGTAAAGATACCTTTATTGCACATACAATGATCACTGGATTGAGCCAGTAAACAATTTAGTGACCTACGTGCGTTTCATCGGCCAGCTGGTCAAGAGATTTTCCTTTGGTCTCTCTCTTAACGAACAAGAAGGCAGCCAATCCGCCGACAACCGCCGGAATAATATAGAACAAGAAGGACATTTGCGGTCCGAGGTGCATAGACATGATAGCACCGGCAACGATCGGAGCTAACGCGCCGCCGAGACGTCCAAATGCCTGACACCAAGCAACCCCGGTATTTCTGAATTCCGTTGGATAGCTTTCTGCCATCAGCGGCTGTACCGCCGTGATCGCGTAGTTGATTGCAAAACCCATAAAGATATTCGCTGCGAGGATGGCATAGAACCCGCCGCCCACGAACGCCATGATAAGAATGGAAGCGCCGCCAATCAGATAACTCATAATCAAGTTTGGCCGGCGACCAATAATTTCCGCAACGAAACCGGTGGAACAGTTCGCCAGAATTGCCGCAGCGTTATTGGCGATCGCCAAACCGTAAGCCGAACTAAGTTTCAACCCTTTTTCCAACATCAAGGACGGCAGCCATGCGTTGATACCGTACACGATGAAGCAACCGCAGAAATAGGTGATCCAAACGCCAGCAGTTGCTGACCGATAATCTTTGGAGAACAGAGCTTTCGGTCCCACAACTTTCGGAGCCGGCGGAACGATCAGTAAATTTGGATACCAGTTGGTGCATTTTCCAGTAGCCGTTTTTTCAATATATTTGATCATTTCTACGGCTTCCTGTCTACGGCCTTTATTCGCATACCAGTAAGCCGATTCATGCATCTTAAAGCCGATGAATATCGAATACAGGAACGGAATACCACCGATCAAATAGCAAATTCTCCATCCATAGAGAGGAACGAGCAATGTAGGAATAAGTCCGCCCAGAACCCAGCCAACGATCATCCAAGCCATACCAAATGTGATAAACAGTGCCCGGCGGTTCGTAGGTGTCGATTCAGAAAAAATCGTCGTAACAACAGGGATACAAGCACCTAAGCCTACGCCTGCAGCTACCCGGAAAAACGCAAACTGCTCAAAACTTTGTGCAAAATAAATCGGGATACTTAACAAGGAATACATGGCGATAGCCGATACCAACGTTTTCTTTCTGCCGATTTTATCAGAGATAATGCCGGATATAGCACCACCGAGAATCAAACCAAATAAACTCCAGGAAGACAAGCTGCCGGTTTGAATTTTATTCAAACCCCATTCAGCAGAAATTTGCGGCATTGTATACGATACGATCATATAATCATAGCCATCAAACACCATGGACATACCAAGGAAAAAGAATACGGCCCAGGTAAACTTGTTAACCCCCAAAGAGTCGATAACTTCCGAAATAGTAAAGTTCTTACTCACGTACATTCCTCCTCTAATGTAAAATTATACCATCAGTTATACGCAAGCTACAAACTTACTGACCAAATATTGTGGTATTTCACAACTTGAGGATTCTTGACCATTATGAATTTGTAAAAGACCAAATATTTGCGTCAAAATAAGAAATACACTGTAGCTAAAACGTCTTGCGAGCAGACTAGGTTTTAAGTGTACAGCGGATCCATAATACAATGTTGCTCATCTGACCATGAGTAACTCTTGTTTCAGAACCCGTCTCTCTTAATAAAGCGACTTCCTATTGTTCTTAATTTACGCTTTTGGTGGCTCTTGTTTGTCCGCATATTGCGTCAAATCAGTTTTGCAGAAAGGGCATTTCTTTTGAATAACCCCACCGATTGGCACCAATTTCTTGCCACAATTTGGACAGTTTTGAGCTTTTACGGCTCCGCCTGGTCTAAAGCACATTGTTTATTACCTCCTCTGTTAGTAAATGAGTGTGTGAACAACTTCTATAAAGTGAGTCGTTCAATCATAATACGTTCTAGAAAACGTTATGTTTTCCTGCCACCTCCTTTAGTTTTTTACCGGACCAAAATATCCATTTAAATTCCAAAGTCTGGATATCTACTGACTTTTTGAACTAAAATATAGCTTATAGCCCGGAAGTAACATAAAATGCTTATACTGCTTGCAATTTACTGCTGCAATAATCATGCCAATTATTACAAACTCGGCAAAATGGCTTGATAGCTTGGTTTAGCCGCTTTGTACGTCTTATGAGCCGTAGAGACCCAATCTCTTTTTAGGATGCCGATTAAAAGGCAGGTAAGTTCTTAAGGCAGGAAAATCGTGAAAAACCAGCTAGTCTATTTTTGCGATTGCAGTTTCATTTTAAGATCTTTTTTGTAATATTGCCACAGATCCACGAATTCAAAAAGAATTCCACGGAAACTCCTCTCCATTTGCTTTCCCGGGTAGATATTGCATTTCGATAGACAACCGATTATAATAAAAAATCATAGCACATTTGGAAGGGTGGATGACATTTACATGTTTACTACAAAAGTTGGCGACAATAACCTGAGCGTAACCTTTGATGAAACAGTTCAAAAAGAACTGAAAAACAATTTTGTGAGCCCTGCTGAAATATATAAGCTCGTCCTCAATTTTGCAGGTTCTTTACTGGCAGTAAAAAAAGATGAAGAATTTTATATCGCGAATGAAGAAACCGGCGCCAGTATGATTTTGAGCATGAAATGGACTTCAGAACATGATGTAACGGTCCATGTCATGAAAACGACAAACATCATTGACGAAAAGAACAAACATATCGATTTAACCCCAAAAGCTCCGGAAAGTGTTGCAAATCAATAATAATGCGTGCGTAATACGATCGGCCAGCCTCCCACTTTATCAAGCGGGGGGCTATTTATTTTGCAGAAACACATTAGAAAACCCGGCTTGCGCCAAGCTTTAGCGACAGCGGAAGCCGTCGGTTGCACTTATGTCCATCAGATAAAATTCATACGCTCTGATGGACTAAGAAAACGCGAAAGCAGCCTCCCCAATTTATGAAAAACCGGTTCGGCTGACTTTCGCGCCCGTTCATTGTATTAAGCTCGGGAAAATTTCAATCGTTGTGAAAATTATTTCTTTTCGTCCAATTTCAACTGATCTTTGTAAGCCGGTTCTTTGGCAAACGACGCCGAACCGTATCTTTGCCCTGGTTTCATGGCCAACGGGTTAAGCGGCTTTTCAATCTTTTTCTTTGGTTTTACCACTTCTTCTTTTTTCTCTTCAGCCATATCTGTCACCCCCTTCTATGATTATATATTATAATACCATTCAATAAATGGTCAAATAAAATGTACACCCTCAACACGATTGTTTAATTTTGCCAAATAAAGAAACAGTTGACCGCCTATCCCCACCTATCTATAATGAAAACAGGAAAACTCTTTCAAAATACAAGGTGCGAACAAAGGGGGATTCACCATGTGCTGGTCCTGCAATCCATACTGCGGCGGATGCAAACCGCCCAAAGAACGGCCGGTAAAATGCCAATCTTGCAAAACATTTAATTTTCGCGACGAAAGCAATAGATGCAAAAACTGC
>CAYUNV010000030.1:0-3390 GCA_964446265.1 uncultured Negativicutes bacterium
GACCGCCATTGACAGTGTTCCAAAGCCTCAAAAATAGAGAGCCGTCCATGTAAAATGGACGGCTTTTTTAATGCCAAAAATGTTTGAAATTGCATCGGCCAGGGTGGTTTTATTTTCGGACTTGTTTTAGGAACGAAATGTCTTGACACTGTGAATTTTAAGAACCATAATCCAAAGTAAAGAGGTGTAGACATGTTGTATTAGTGAATTGCCTTCTTTTTTACTCTGCCGCCGATGACGTCGTGGACATCATGGATTGTGACAAAAGCATTCGGGTCTTTTTCATCAATAATGGCTTTCAGTTTGGCGATTTCAAGCCTGGTAATAACGGAGTACAGCACCTTTTTCGGTTCCTGGCTGAATCCCCCTTGCCCTTGCAGTATGGTAACACCCCGGCCTAATCTCGCGAGCAGGGTGTCGGCGATGTCATCGGCATTATCTGAAACAATCATGACTCCTTTGGTTTCGTCAAGTCCTTCAATTGTAATATCAATAACCTTAAATGCTACGAAATAGGCTACAAGAGAGTACATGGCTTTGTCCCAACCAAATACAAGGCCGGCGCTGCCGAGAATAAACAAGTTGAAGAACATGACGATTTCTCCCACGGAAAATCCACTTTTCTTGTCTAGGATAATCGCCACAATTTCGGTTCCGTCGAGTGAGCCACCGTAACGGATTATCAGTCCGACGCCAATTCCGATCAGAACCCCGCCGAAAGTGGCCGCCAAGAAAAAATCATGAGTTAATTCCGGAATAGGATGGAAATACGACACCCAGTATGAAAGGGAAACGACAGAAAATAGGGTAGAGATACAAAAGGTTTTCCCAATCTGCATGTACCCGAGGTAAAGGAACGGAAGATTCAAGGCTACAATAAACAAACTGATGGATATGCCTGTGAGATGACTCATCAAGATAGAGATGCCGACTACTCCTCCATCAATAATCTGATTGGGTATAAGGAAAAACTCCAGCCCTGCCGCCGCTATCACCGAACCGATAAAAAGCATGGCATACTTTTTGATAATTTTAATCACTGGATGTTTTTTTGCGACCATTAAGTAGCTCCTTCTTTCTTTTTGAATACACAAAAAATAAGGCCGTGTACTATATGTCTTTGTCTCAATGATATCGATTGTGAAACATTTTGTCAAAGGAGGAGCGAAATGGAAATTACAGGAATATCAACGTGTCGTTTAGTGAAGGGTGAAGATTTAAATTCGCCGGAAGACATTGAACTTCAAGCAAAGGCAAAAAAAATATGAACTGTACAGTCCTGGCAATGGTTCAAGAATGTTTATCCTATTTTGGGATGATGTAAAACGCAATAAAATTTTGCAGGGGCATCAAGCAAATTTTGGTAGGAGTGAGAATAGTCAGCCTGAAACTGCAGGGCATCGCCATCGGATAACTCATAGGTGTTTTCTTGGACGGTTATTTTCAGGCAGCCGGAAACAAGAAGAACATATTCAAGGGAATTGGGAGCATGCGCATCTGACACGTGTGAACCGTTTGGAGCTAGTGTTACCGAAAAAATTTCTAAATTCCGTTGTTGTTCAAAGGAAAACAAGGGATATACCGTGAGTCCTTCTACATCCTGTATTGGGTGTATTTTTTTTATTTGAACCAGTGTAGCCGAGGAATCAGATATTGCGATGAGGGTTCCAAGCGGAACTTGGAGACCGGAAGCAATTTTCCACAATATATTTACTGTCGGACTCGATTCGCCGCGTTCAATTTGGCCGATCATGGCTTTGCTTACACCTGATAGCAGAGCTAAATTTTCCAGGGTTAGGTGTTTTTGACGGCGTATTTCGGCAAGATTTTTACTAATGACAGTATTTAAATTTTCCATTTCATAGACCTCCCGCAACCAAGATATGTACATCATAACATAAAAAATGCAATATTTTACACAAATATCTTGTAAGTACCATAATGCTGTGATACTATTTTTAATAGCAAATGTAATATTCTAATACAATTTACTGATAATGGTTATTTAATTGTTGTTTTTTTCTGTTAAGATGAAATTTAACCATCGGTGCTAATGATGCGTTTTCTAATAGCAGCGAACTCGGTATGCACTTTCGACAATTCATTGACGCAGTATCGATTAGTGGTAAATTGTGGCCGGAAAGTAAAATTCACTATTTTCAAGATTTAGGTTTTTCCCAGATTCTTTTCGGAGTTGGAGATTGGCAAATCATCCATTGGCGTAGAAAATGTGGAACAAAGGGAGACTGCGAGTTTGGAATTTAATTGGTATACTTTAATAGTGCAATGCAACACCATGCAAAAATATAGCATGGTGTTGCATTGTGAGTTGTAAGTTTAGTGATTATGTTTTGTCGCATTAGGCTTGCAAGCGGTACTGGCAAACAAGGAGGTTGTAAAAATGGTAGAGAAGGCTAGAATAGCGAAATTGAATACCAGGAGTATTAAATTGAAACTGGTTCTTTCCACCTGCCTTATATTGGCAATTGCGATCGCTGTCGCTGGTTTTTTGAATTTGCGTGGCAGCTATATGGCTTTAAACGAAAAAACGGAAGAAGCGATGATTGCCAATGCGGAAACAGCAGCCGAAGGAATTGGCAAAGAAGTTTACACTATGAAGGCAATCGTGGAAATCATGGCTGCGGATGAGCAGTTGAAGTCTAGTGATCCTAATGTGGTTGTGGGAAGACTGGCGGAATTAAAAAAATCCATGCCCAAAATCGAAAATTTGATGATTGTGAACGCCAGTGGTAATTATATTGCAGCAGACGGGGCCTCCGGGTCTATTGGCGATAGGGAATATTTTAAAGAAGTATTGCAAAAGAAAACAACATTAATTTCTGGCGATCCGGTTAAGTCAAACTTTTCCGGGAAATTGGTGGCCGTGGCGATTACGCCGCTGAAAGGCGACCAGAATCAATCCATTGGCTACATCTCTGCTGGGATCCAAATTGACGGCATTACGGATTACGTTTTGAACCGGAAATTTGGCAAGGAAGGGTATACTTACACCTTCGGTAAATCTGGCATTATGTTCATTCATCCTGACGAGCGTATTGCGATGAAGCATAATGTTCTGGATACCAGCATCACAAGCCCGGCCTTAGTTGAGCTGGCAAAAACCGCTCTTACCGGCAAAAAAGGCGCAAAGGAATACGAATTTAACGGCAGTGTGAAATATGCAGGTTGTGCGCTGGTACCGGGGACTTCCTGGGTAGTGGGAACCTCTTTGCCCAAAGAAGAAGCGATGGCAAGACTGGATGAAATCAGAAATCAGGCAATGTTAATTTCGTTGCTTGCTGTATTAATAGGTGGAATATTGATTTACTTTATTGCGGCAAAGATTACCAATCCTATTATACAGCTAGTAGGGGCGGCAAACAAAATGGC
>CAYUNV010000030.1:3400-21769 GCA_964446265.1 uncultured Negativicutes bacterium
GATGGTGATCTGACGCAGACTGTGAATGTGTCTTCCAACGATGAAGTTGGGCAGTTGGCTGTAGCATTTAATGAGATGGGAACGAAGTTGAAAGACCTGATTAAGCAAGTGCAGAAGAACGCTGAACAGGTCGCGGCGTCTTCGGAAGAATTGACGGCCAGTGCCGAGCAAACCGCCCAGGCTGTCAATCAAGTTGCGGAATCGGTCAGCGAGATGGCTCATGGCGCGGAAAAACAATTACAAGCAATAGACGATACTTCTGCTGTAGTTGAACAGATGTCAGCTGGTATTCAGCAAGTAGCTGCCAGCGCGAATCAAGTAGCAGAAAATTCAATGAAAGCGGTGAAGCGAGCAAGAGAGGGAGATGATTCTGTAGAGAAAGCCGTCAATCAAATGGCTCATATTGAAAAGACGGTGGACAATTCTGCACAGGTGGTTGCTAGATTAGGTGAAAGATCAAAAGAAATTGGTCAAATTGTTGATGCAATATCAGGAATCGCCGGACAAACGAATTTGTTGGCATTAAATGCTGCCATTGAAGCGGCTCGGGCCGGCGAACAGGGCAAAGGGTTTGCCGTGGTAGCAGAAGAAGTTCGCAAATTAGCAGAACAGTCGCAAGAGGCGGCCAAACAGATTGCTGTTTTGATTAGTGAAATTCAAACTGATACGGATAAAGCTGTTGCGGCAATGGATGAAGGAACTCGTGAAGTGAAAATCGGAACAGAAGTTGTTACTACAGCAGGCCATGCGTTTAAAGAAATTGCAGCTAGCATAGGACGTGCCGCGGACCAAGTAAAAGAAATTTCTGCCGCTATTCAGCAAATGGCCGGCGGCAGCCAGCAAATCGTTGCTTCGGTGAAAGAAATCGATAAACATAGCAAGACGGCTGTCGGACAAGCACAGTCGGTGTCGGCGGCAACCGAAGA
This sequence comes from uncultured Negativicutes bacterium, assembly GCA_964446265.1. GTDB lineage: Bacteria > Bacillota > Negativicutes > CTSoil-072 > CTSoil-072 > CTSoil-072. Next base: position 4,327 of record CAYUNV010000030.1, read on the forward strand.
ACAATCGGCAACTATGGAAGAAATCGCCTCATCCAGCCAAAGTCTTGCCAAATTAGCTCAGGATCTTCAAACTGCGGTTGGTCAATTTCGCGTCTAATTTTTCGAAAAGGATCGGTGATATTTTATGGCGACAGAGCAGCTTGTTGTTTTTCAGTTAGCAGCGGAAGAATATGCAATTCCTATAGCGCAGGTGAAAGAAATTATACAATACAATGGCGCCACGAAAATGCCGAATACGCCTGAATATATGGAAGGAATTGTTAACCTTCGCGGAAAAGTGGTTTCAATCATTGATTTGGCGAAAAAATTTGTAGTAGCAACAGAAAAGAAATCTGCCAGGCAGGCACTTATTGTGGAAGTTTCCGGTCAAGAAATTGGTCTTGTGGTCGATGCAGTGACTGAAGTGCTTCGGATTGAAGAGAACGCAATGGAAGCGGCCAACGGCATAGTCCAGTCGAACGAGTTTATTCAATCCATCGGCAAATTGGATAATAGATTGTTGATTGTATTGGATTTGCCGAAACTTTTTACGCAAGAAGAAATGATTGTGATGGAAACTGCGGGATAAAACAATAGGCTGATTGTTAAGCAAACAATAATGCTGAATAATTGAAAGTGTCTTACAGCGGCTACGCTATTCGTATGATTTAGTTGTAGCCGCTCTTTTTCTGATGAGAGTGATCGCATGTTGTGTAGCCGTTATGTTGCTTTATAGCGGCAGTTCGTATAATTATCTGGTTTTTTAATGTGATGCAACGCAAGATCCAGACAAATTAGGAGTTCCTGGTTTATAAAAAACACGGAAATAACGCTGAACTAAATAGGAGTGATGAGAATGGAATGAATGGCTCTTTTTTGAGTTTTAAGGTAGATGATGTTTCAAGGATTCATCGTGTTTCCTAGGAACAGATGGAACCTGCTCCAGACGTATCTAACAGTAACCGAATAGTTGGTGTTCTAAAAATAGAAAGTCGTTTAGTTGTTATATTGGATTTTGAAAGGAAGTGCTGTTGATGAATTGGTTGAGAAACTTGAAAATGCAATATAAAATGGCAGTTTTGATTTTGATAGCCTTTGCAGGAGTTTTAGCGGTAGGCGTGACGGGATATGTGCAATTGTTGAACTCAAATCAGAGAATGGAAAACTTATATGAACGGAATTTTAGAGCCACACAGCTCTTAGAACAAAATTTACGCCATGCGAGAGCGGTACAGGCGGATATATTCGACTTAATGTTGACAACTGATGATAGAATGAATCAGGTAATAAAAGAAGATCTTGATCGGCGAGCAGCTATTTTTGCTAAAAACCTGGAAGCCTATGAGCAAATGGAGCTTGACTCGTTTGAGAAGAACACTTTAAATGTGATGAAAAATGAGATGTCAAAGTTTAAAGAGTCCCGTGGACTTGTCATCAGACTGGCAATGGAAAATAAAAATGCGGAAGCGTATCAGCTGTTTAATGATACATGTCGCAAACCAATGAACGCTTTTTCGGAAGAGCTTATTAAGCTTACCGAGTATACCCAGAAAAAAGCACAATTAGATGTACGAGAAAACAGAAATGCTTTTGAGAAGGCACGATGGATGCTCGGGGTTATCTCGATAAGTTGCTTTGTCATTTTGCTTATTGCCGGATGGATGATTACCAAAATTATTGTATCTGCATTACGAGCTGCTGTAGCGAAGCTCGAACAAGTGGCATCCGGAGATTTTTCGGAGGATGTTCCTCAGGCCTTCCTTTCGCTGCAAGATGAAATAGGCGATTTGGCTCGGTCAATTGACCACATGCAGCGGCGTCTTAGAGATGTAGTTAAGAATGTAACTATGGTTGCTGGGCAGCTTGATATTGCTTCGAAAGAGCTAAAGGACGTTGCACAGGAGAACTCTGCAACCATGCAAGAAATGGCAGCTTCGACAGAAGAAATATCAGCAGGACTAGAAACTGTTTCTGCAGCGTCCCAAGAAATCAACGCATCGACAGAAACGGTAGACGCTAATATTACGCAGGCTGCTCAAACAGCGAAAAATGGATCTGCATTAGCAAAAACGGTAGAAAAACAAGCGATTAATTTACAAGAAAGTGCGAAAAATTCCAGCCAATCGGCGCACTCCTTATATGACGGGATTCATGCGCGCATGCTTACGGCCATTAGTGATGCAAAAATTGTTAAAGAAATATCCAATGTGGCGTCTTCCATAGCGGCAATTGCAGCGCAAACCAATTTGTTGGCATTAAATGCTGCAATCGAAGCAGCGCGTGCAGGCGAACAAGGCAAAGGGTTTGCTGTAGTTGCAGAAGAGGTTCGAAAACTAGCGGAAGAGTCAGCCAAAGCTGTGCAGGGAATTCAGGGGTTAACGACGCAAGTGCAAACAGCCATTGATGTTTTGGTTGAGAGCGGAAATGATTTGTTGCAGTTTATCGATGGAACGGTTAAGGCAGATTATGTTGCCTTTGTAGAAGTTGGCGATCAATACAAAAAGGATGCGGATAGCTTCTTGGCGGTAACTTCAGGCATCGAGTCTATGTTAGAAAATGTCGTTTCGGAAGTAACGGAAGTAAGTAGAGCGATCGAAGCTGTTGTTGGTAACATAAACCAAAGTGCTGAAGGGGCTGCTGAGATTGCAACAGGAACCAGTCATGCCAATGAGAGCCTTGAAACCGTTACTCGTTCTTCGGAAAACTTGAATACGCTGGCTCAAAATTTGATTGGCTTAGTAAATCAATTTAAGACCAAGTAATTCTTACGAGAAAGCATGTTTTCAACAAAGAAAAAACGTATGCAGCGGGATTGGTGATAGGTCTAATCAAGGTATTGAGCGTTGTTTAGAGTCAAGCAGGTGCGCGGTTTTGACATAGTATGCTTATTTCCGTGCACTTGTTTAATTTTCTCTTAAGGTTAGTTGATTAACGGAGCGTGAAATTGTGGAAAAAATCAATCTATTGCGCAGGGCGCGGGCAAAGTTTTCTGCCTGGTCGGACAATCGTTGGTTGTTAACTTTATTTGTTATGTTTCTTTTGCTGTTGATATGGTTTGTCACCCTTGAACGGATCAGTATCGAGGAACGTGAGGAATTGAACGAGGCAACGCGGGAAACGACAAATTTGGTAATCACAATTACCCAGCAAGTACATCAACTGGTTATGAAGGTGGATTACAAACTGGCGGAAACCCAATTGGCACTAGAGCAAGGGGAAGCAAAAAGCCTGGATTTTTCAAATCGGTGGGATACAGTGCATCACGTGCTTGTAAGCAGTGACGAGTTGCTATCTGTTTTTCAGGGGTTAGAATTGGGGCGGGATAAAGTAATTACTATTATGGGGACGGATGGAATCATCAAGCTGCGGTATTTTAACGGCAAAGCGACGAGTGGAGAAGATGGAAAGTTAGGAGTACTATATGAAAATGCCAGTATAAGCGAAACCGGTACTTTTCGGTCCATAAGTCCGCTCGATCAGATCGAACGTATATACAGCTATCGGGTATTGCCGGAATATGGGCTGGTTGTCGCGGTTGGTATTTCTGTCCAAGACGTATTGAAGGGATTTGAATTTCGTAAACAAGTATATTTTGCGGCTGCCACGGTTTCAAGTTTTGTTGTGATTATTTTTTGTGGGTTGCTATTTTATCGCAACAAAAAGGAAGTTTTTTTACGAAATGTGCTAAGGGAAAATAATCAACGCTTACTTCTTTTGCATGAGGCTACCACTCATCTTTTGCAGCGCGAAGAAGGCATTGATAAATTATTGGAAACCATTTTGCAAGATGCTCTGCGGCTATTAGGAGCGCCGGATGGCCACATTTCTTTGTTAGATGCATCGGGAAAACAATTTGTTATCCGATACGGCATTGGTCTTCATGCTCCGCGGATTGGCGAAATAATTTTTAAGCATGAAGGAATGCACGGTGAGATTTATTATAGCGGTAGATTTCTGTATGTAGAAGATTACAGCGTCTATCCCCAACGCTTAACTGTTGCAAATTGCTCGGCGATAACCAGCGCCATCTTAGTTCCTTTAAAAATACAAGACCAAATCATCGGCGGATTTGCTGTTACCTGGCGCGATAAGCTTCGTCCGTTGACCAACAAAATGAAAGATATTATTCATCAATATTCTGTGCTGGCTGCCCTTGTAATTGAAGAAGTTCAAGCACGTGAAAAATTGCTGAAGGCGGAGGAGAGATACCGTCTTACCGTAGAAGCAGCGCAAGAAGCGATACTGGACTGGGATCTTCAAACCCGCAAGGTATCGGTGATGCGCGCGTGGTCAGAACTCTTAAACTTCAATTCGATTATTCAGACAGAGAATATTGATTATCTTATCTCGCTGGTTCATCCGGAAGATCGGGAGTGTCATGATCGGAATCTGCAGGACCATTTAAGCGGGCGAATCAACCGGTATGAGTGCGAATTCAGGGTTCGTTTAGCGGGCGAGGAATATATCTGGGTAAATGCCTGCGGGAAAGCAATTTTCGATGAGCAGGGTAATCCAGTCCGTATGGTTGTAGGTTATAGCAATATTACCGATCGCAAACAGGCCGAGATATTGGTGCAGAAAAAAACAGAAGAAATTAGACGATTGGCTTATACGGATGTATTAACCGGTTTGCCGAATCATTCAGCGATACGTGAACGATTGGAACACGAAATCCAACAGATTCAAAATGATCGTATTAGCGGCACCTTACTCCATATTGAAGTAGACAATTTACAAGTGATTAACGATGCATTCGGCCATTCTTATGGGAATAGCATTATTTGTCAAGTAAGCAATATATTGCGGGACAATCTTACGTCAAGTTCAGTTTTGGCAAGGTTGGGCGGAGGACAGTTTGCTGTTTTATTGGATATTGATGACAAGGTTGAAATTAAGAAATTAGTCACGAAACTATTGCATGCGATCAACAAAGAATACGATATTGATGGAACATGGACGCACATCTCTTCCGTCGCGGGAATTGTTGTTCTGCAAGCTGGGGACACGGTGGAAGAAGTTATTAAAAATGCTGGTATTGCATTGCACGATGCTAAAAAAAATCTAAACTATGTACCGTGGAGTTTTTTTGAACCAAGCATGAAGAAACGGGCCTATGAAACCTTGCTAATAAAAAACAGTCTGCGGCATGCTATTGCTAACAATGAGTTGAAGCTTTGCTACCAACCGAAAGTCTTTGCCACCAATGGAAAAATAGACGGGTTTGAGGCTTTATTGCGTTGGCACAGCGAAAAGTTTGGATTAGTAGCCCCGTTGCAATTCATTCCCTTGGCCGAAGAAACCGGGGTAATTCATGCCATTGGCAAATGGGTTCTTCGTGAGGCTTGCCGCTTTCTTAAAAAAATCAATGAGTCCGAAAAACAGGATATTCATGTAGCCGTTAATATTTCTCCATATCAACTGTCGAGACCGGGTTTCATTGAAGAAGTGATCGATATTATACATGAAACTGGCGTAAAACCAGAACAATTGGAATTTGAAATTACAGAAAGTGTTTTGCTGGAATCGCTCGAAGCAGGGGTGACGATGCTGGATCAGCTAAAAGCAGCAGGAATTCGCGTCTCTTTGGATGATTTTGGTACAGGGTATTCGTCGTTGAATTATTTAACGCGGCTTCCGGTGCAAACCCTAAAATTAGACAAGAGTTTTGTAGATATGATTCCGAAGAATCAAACGCAAAGTGCAATTGCCAAATCGATCATTGAGATGGCGCATACACTGCATATGATGGTTGTGGCCGAAGGGGTGGAAACAAACGAGCAACTTGATTATTTGAAGCGATGTAATTGCGATTTTATTCAAGGGTATTTGATCAGCCGGCCCATTCCAGAGGAGGAAGTGAACGCATTTTTTCGAAGGCAGTAATTCATTTAGCCAATTATTTTCGTTTCAATATTTTTCGCCGCGGCATATTTAGCCAATAATTCTTTCGCGGATTGTAAATATTCGTCCATTTCTATTATCGGTTATCGAGCTCCTTCTGGTTGAAATTTCTATCCATTATACATCATGGGCGTGTCTAATATCATTCACTGCTATTGCTTTTTCACTGGAAATAATTTAACATAATACTGTATGTATCAATGGCTAGTCTGCTGGTTTGGCGATCATATGTGATCATATTCGATATGAGATTAAAAACCAATGCCCGCTATCAGTACTGAGGTGGGTTTTTAATTTTCAACCACAAATATAGTTATGGAGGTACCTCGATGACAAAAATATTGAAAAAATCCTCTGTGCGTATAGGGGCGATTGTTTTACTGGTTGTTCTTGTTGCCATTGGTGGTTATTTTGTTGTAGAAAGTAATAATTTGTTTGGGAAACAACAGAAGGAACTTACAATAGAACAAAAAGCAGAAGCTTTTACCCTCTGGTATTCTAAAATGGAAGAACATAAAGCTAATATGGAGGCAAACTGGAAGAGGGCGGAAGAGATTATGTCTTTATACGGCCAAGGACAGATGTCGCAATATCGGGCGTATGTGGAATTAGGCAATATTGGAGAGAAATTCAAAAAAATAAGCTCTGCTATTGGGAAAAATGATCCTTCGAAAAAAATGTCGCAAGAGGATCGGGCGATGCTGAACGAGGCAACGAGGAGACTTGGCAAGGCGGCACATACCCTTGGCAGCACCGCATTGGGAGCTGCAGAGATCGTAGACATAGGGAAAGGGTGGGGAAACCCCGATGATTTTGCTCCTGTTGGTTTATTAGTTCAACAAAGCAAAGAAGATTTGCAGGAATACGAAACGATTATAACCACGATGAAAGCAAGGTGTGGATTAGGGGGAGCGAATTCCGGATTGGCGCCGGCGGTTTCTGCCGTTAACCCGGCTAAGGCCAGAGAGTCGGAAGAATTCTTAAATCAGGGTTTGAAGCTGTATGAACAAGGAAATTACCGGGAAGCGGTGGCTGGTTTTGACAAGGCGATTGCCGCTAACCCTGCCAATTTCAAAATCTATACAGCTAAGGGAATTGCGCTTTGTTTCGAAGGCGATTATAAGGGCGGACTTGTGCAGATACAAAAAACCCTTGATATGAATCCGGGATATGTGCCTGCTTATTACGATATGGCCATGGCGTATAAATTACAAAATAATTATGATCAATCTTTGTACTGGTTTGAAAAAACCATTCAAGGAGATCCGCAAAATACCTGGAGTTATTACGGTATTGCCACAATCCATGCTGACCGGGGAAATGCGCAAGAAGCCCTGAAGTATTTAAAGAAAGCCATTGAACTCGATGAAGGGGTAAAAGTGGTCGCTCGGCAACAGGACCATTTTGCCCGGATGCGCAGTTTGCCGGAATTTCAGGCTTTGACGCGTTAATTTTTGGTTTTAACGTCATTTTTACTGCCCTCGGTTAGAAGAACCGCCTTGGAATTGAGGCGGTTTTTGCATATGTATCCGAGTTGGAAATTGTATGTTTAATTTAATAGAAATATGAATAAAAAAATGGTAAAATCATAGCATAGGATTTAATCGGTTTTGTATGGCGCAAAAGTTTGGAGTTACTGTTGTTATTGTAATTGTAACGGTTTTTCCGTAATTCACCAGGGCCTAGGTTATTTTGGGTTGAGCATGCGGCACTATGAGTATGCCAAAACTGGGAGGTGGAACGGGTGCAGATTAGACAATTACTGATAATGGCTAGAGCGGAACAAGATGTCGCGGACCTGATGCTGTATCGGTGGCCGGACTATGAAATCGAGATCAATTGCTTACCCATTCCTGCTGTTGAAGAGGAAAAGTGGTATGAGGTTACGCTGATAAAAAAAGAGAATGAAGATTGATTTGCGTGTGTATTAAAAGCGTATTGAAAGGTTGTGACTCGAGAGTGATAGTATTGCCTGAAATATTATCTAAAAATTCATAATTATCGAAAAATATTGAGCGGCAAAACAGGAGTTAGCGAAGCCATGTAGAATTATGTTATTAAAATTTAAACTGGCAAAACCGTTGTTGTTTCTCGTCTGCATGCCATCTGCAGCAATTTTTACCACAAAATAGGCCAATTCGTTGTCGCAAAAGATATCCTATATGTTCAAGCAAAGCAACAGAGGATGTGATTTGTTATGGCAACTATAACTGGAACGAATGGCAATGACACATTGGGTACGAGCTTGGATGGAGCAATTACGATGGCCGGTGGTTTGGGTAATGATATTTACATTGTAAACAACGTTGGCGATGTAGTGACGGAACTGGCTGCTGCGGGAACGGATACGGTGTTTTCCTCCGTCGGTTATACCTTGGGAGCGAATGTGGAAAACCTGACATTGACGGGAACAGGGGCAATCAATGGGACGGGAAATAGTTTGAACAACGTGTTGGTGGGCAACAGCGGCAACAACGCTTTGAATGGCGGAGTTGGCGCAGACACCATGCGAGGTGGGTTGGGAAATGACACTTATACTGTAGATAATGTCGGCGATGTAGTGACGGAGCTGGCTGCTGCGGGAACGGATATGGTGCTTTCCTCCATCAGTTATACCTTGGGAGCGAATGTGGAAAATCTGACATTGACGGGAACAAGGGCAATCAATGGGACGGGGAATAGTTTGAACAATGTGTTGGCTGGTAATGCCAGGAACAACTGGCTAAGCGGCGGCGGTGGCAATGATACCCTGACTGGTGCTGCCGGCAATGACACCCTAGTAAGTGGAAATGGTAATGATATTTATCAATTTGCAGCAAATTGGGGCAATGATGTCATCCAATATGAAGCTGCCAACAATGCCGATAGCATTTCTTTTCTTACGGGTATTTCCCCGAGTGATATTTTAGTTTCATTAGCGGGAAACGACTGTGTAATTTCTATGGGCAGTTCGCATATCACTATACAAAATTGGACATCGGCAAAGCTCGATAAACTGTTGTTTTCTGGGGGCTATAGCGAATCAATACTTGACTTATTGCCAAGCAACCGGGCGTTTTTGATGGCGCTATCTGAGTTTTCTAATGAGTCTTTAAGCTCTTTGTATGCGGAAAGCCCGGTTGCAAAGGAATTCCAGAATGATCTCAATAGCGATGGCTGGCAAACCACGGGCTTATATGATGCGAACGCCACCGTTGCAAATGTTGTGAACGCTTTGCAGCAATTTGCCGAAGCAACAGACGCTGGAGACAATGTGTTGTTGCTGTTTGATACGCATGGTGGATACAACCTTGACCCGAATTATAATATACGGCCTGATTCGCAAAATATGGAAGCCTATAATGGAAAATTGGGCTTGAATTTGGCGCCGTATAGTTACGCAGGAGAAACGGATATTACCGGTTACTTGCAAGACATTATGGATAAAGCAGGCACAACCGGTCATGTAACAATTCTTGAAGATACGTGTTATGCCGGTACCTGGGTGAATTTTTTCAATGAAATCAAACCACAGAACCTTACGGTTATTGCTGCGTCCGACTGGGATGAGATTGGCATCAGTGAGGCTTGGTATACTGCGGATTACACTCCCGCCCACCAAGGATTTGTATCCTATACGACCGATGCATTTTCTGGAGCGGCAGATATGAACGCCGACGGATACCTCTCCACCGGTGAGTTGGAAGGATATCTCCAAAGTACAATGTATCAATATGGCGTAAGCAATAATTGGCTAGGCAGGTATGGCAACAATATCGACGTGGTGTGGTACGATGCTTCCGGAGGAAATTATAAACTTGGCGCGGTCTGATGAGAGGAGGAATAAACGATTTTCGGCGATGAAATTTCAATAAAGATGGACTAAGAAGCTGACCGAACAATGCATGTAAGGCCAGCTTCTTTATTTGGTAAGCGTATTTTTTCTGCGACATACTTGCAATTAATGTTTTGATTAATGATGCAAAAAGAAGGATATTCCTGAGTGAACGAAAATTGAGGTTATTATGGTTGTACTTGTTGTCGATAAAAATTCGAGCATAAAGTAGTACAATTTAGGATTTTTTTTGCCGCTCTGATTCACGTATTGCCAAGCGGAGGAATTTTTCTGTTTGCCAGTGATGACTTGGTAGAGGCAATATATCAGTCCCCACGCAATCGACATGACAAAAATGCCGATCCAAAGGGCGTTGATAAAGCCGATGAGTGCACCGATTATGATGTTCATATGGTTCTCCCTTTACGTTTCAAGTTTTGTAGGAAATAATAGTGCTGTTTTAGAGGATTGTTGGATCTATTATATAATAATAATCTAGAGTTAACAAATTTTGTTTACGGCGGTCGTTTTGTAATGGGATGGATTGGTGAGCGGTAAGCACTAAAAAGATGGGAGTGGTAGAAATGAAAGTTGGAATTATCGGTGGGGCGGGATTACTGGGATCAACGATGGCGTTCTGTATTGCGCAAAAAAACATTGTCGATGAAATTGTGTTAATTGATGTGAAAGAAAATGTAGCGCGTGCCCATGTAATGGATATGGAACAAGCGATCTCTGAGTATAATCCAACGAATATTACGTATGGGGAATGGGACGCATTAGAGAAATGCGATATTGCTATTATGACAGCAAGCATGCCGGAACGGCCGGTCAAGTCCAGGATTGAATACTTGGAAAACAATATGCCGATTGTAAAAACGGTAGCTGAACATATTAAACAATATTGTCCCGATGCGGCAATCATTAACGGGACCAATCCGGTGGATCCGTTTGATTATATTTTATATGACCTTACGGGGATGCCGGCACGGCAATTTATCGGCTTTTCCCGCAATGACTCTTTGCGGCTACGGTGGGCTATTGCTAAGTTGCTGGGCGTTCAAACGTATGACGTGCAAGCCATGGTTATCGGCGAACATGGTGAGGCGCAGGTGCCGCTCTATTCATCGGTGAAGGTTAAAGGTGAACCGGTTATCTTGAGCCGGGAACAGAAAACACAAGTGGATCAAATGATCAAAAACTGGTTTATCAATTATCAAGCCTTGCAAAGCGGCAGAACTTCCGGTTGGACGTCCGGGCTGGCTGTTGCTTATCTTGTCGAAGCAATGGTCAAACGTACGGGGGAAGTATTAGCTTGTTCGGCCATATTAAATGGAGAATATGGGATTTCGGGTGTTAGTCTCGGTGTGCCGGTTGTTCTAGGGCCGACAGGAATTGAGAAGATCGTTGAAATGCCGCTGGCGGAGGAAGAAAATGAAGGACTGAAAATTGCGGCCGAGAAAATGGCGGATGTTCTTAAAGGAATACGTTGGAAATGAGTTGTTTTTAGTTTTCCGATTGGGTGATAGAGGTTGAAATAAATAGTGGGTTGAAGATCTTAAACAGAAGGCTCTGCTGAAAACAGCAGAGCCTTTAACTTTAACAACTAAACAAAAACAAACTAAACAAAACTAATTAACATATTGAATTGTTTTATATTTTGTATTATTATTGAATTGTTGTGTTTTGTTATAAAGTTTATGTTTTGTTCATAGAATAAGTTTGGTTTTGTTGTTGTACGATTTGATTTTATAGTTGGAGGAAAACATGAAGAAGAAAAGTTTGGTTTTGCTGTTCGTTGTTTTCATTTTTTTGATTGCTTTAACCGGCTGTGGGAAACCGAATGATGAAAAAAAAGAAACGACGGCAACCGCTAATAGCGACAGAATAATCACTGATATGGCTGGGCGCCAGGTGGCATTGCCATCAAAAATACAGAAAGTGTATCCGGTATCGCCCGTAGAAGCGGTATTGTTGTATACCATTGATCCTGAGCTGTTGGCAGGGTGGAGTTATCACATGGGGTCTGACCAAGTAGGCTATATATTGCCTCAATATCGGAATTTACCGGTTATTGGCTGGATTTCCCGCGGGTCGACCGGCAATGTGGAAGAAGTTATGAAAACGGCGCCGGATCTCGTTCTGATGGTAAGCGAAATCAACAAAGCCAATAAGGCGTATGCGGATGAACTGCAGCAGTTGACCAAAATTCCCGTTGTTTTTCTCGATAACAGCATGACGAAAATGGATCAAACCTATTTGATGGCCGGTAAGGTTCTGGGCCGAGAAGAACATACCGCTGATCTTGCGGAATATTGCCGGGAAACAACGGAAATGGTGGACGCGAAAAAAACACAGTTAGCAGGTCGTGACCCCGTTACAGTGTATTATGCTGAAGGGCGGCGGGGACTGGAAACGGAACCAAGAGGATCCTGGCATGCGGAGATTATTGAGTATGTCGGCGGAAAAAATGTCGCGGATCCGAACTTGCCGGGAGCTACGAATATCGGCCGCAGCCCGGTATCGATGGAACAAGTAATGGCTTGGAATCCGAAAGTCATATTGATCGGCTATTTCCGTGACGGAGAAAGCAGCAGTTTTCCTTCTATCATGAGTGACAAAGAATGGCGTGATGTTCGTGCGGTTCAAGACGGGCGAGTATACGAAATTCCTACCGGCCCGTTTAACTGGTTTGACCGTCCCCCGGCAGTGAGCCGGCAAATCGGTATCCGCTGGGTAGCAAATTTATTGTACCCGGATGTATATCCTTTTGAGTTTCGTTCAGAAGTAAAACGGTTTTATTCGTTGTTTTACCATTATCAACTTTCGGAACAGGAGTTGGATGAGCTGGCGGCCAGAACGCAGCGGAAGTGAAATGGAAATTGTGTATAATTCTTTCATCACAACAGACGAAAAGGAGCGATAAGAATGGGAAATGTTGATTCGGCTGACTGGAAAAAGGTTGTTGAATTCCATGGACATGTCTGTCCTGGATTGGCTACTGGGTATCGCTTGGCCAAAGCGGCGCTGGGGGCCTTAGGCTATGAAAACCCGGAGGAAGGGGATTTGGTAACGATCGCTGAAAGCGATCGCTGCACCATCGATCCGTTCCAAATTGTGCTGGGTTGTACTATTGGTAAAGGTAAGATGTACACCAGCCTCACCGGAAAACAGGCTTTTACGGTGGGCTGCCGCAAGAGCGGCAAGGCGGTGCGGGTGGTTCAACTGCCGTACGAATATTCATCGGAAAGCAATGCGTTGACGCAAAAAGTGATGAGCGGCAAAGCTTCCGATGCGGAATACCGGCATTATAAAAAAGAGCGCGAAGCAAGGATCCATGAAATTTTGATCATGCCGGATGTTGAGTTGTTGAAAGTAGAAGCGGTTGTTGCCGCTTTGCCGGAAAAAGAAATGATTTTCAACTCGCCGTGTTGTGAATATTGCGGGGAACAGGTGATGGAGCCGTGGACAAGAATGCGTGAGGGGAAAGTTGCTTGCATTGCCTGCGCAACACCGGTAAACCGGTAGATGAACAGCGGGCGAAAAGAGGCGATGTGTGTGGGAGGCGGCCTAACAACACGGCAAGAGGAGAAACCGGTTGATGTCATAAAAGGGATTGCCGCTTTTAGATTTTTGCGGGCTCATGCAAAATTGGGAAAAGTGTTGGCCATCCTGATTGTGTTGCTGAGTGCGTTTTTCGGTTCGTTTTTACTTGGACGTTACCCCGTGGCGCCGGACATGGTGTTGGCTATTTTATGTTCAAAAGTATTTAGCTTACCACAGGTGTGGACGGACACGATGGAAACGGTTGTAGTAAAGATCCGGTTGCCGCGGATTGTGGCTGCATTGCTCATTGGGGGCGCATTATCTGTTTCCGGCGCAGCATATCAAAACTTGTTCCGTAATCCCTTGGTATCGCCTTCAATATTAGGCGCTTCATGGGGCGCCGCTTTTGGCGCTGTGTTGGGTATGATTCTTCATTTATCCTGGATCTGGGTAGAAGCGGCTGCGTTTGTTTTTGGATTGGCAGCGGTATTTTGTGCAATTGCGGTCAGTTCTTATTTTGGCAATAAATCCACGATTTCGTTGGTATTGGCGGGTATCGTAGTTTCGGCATTCTTTCAGGCGCTCGTATCTTCGTTGAAGTATTTAGCTGATCCGATGAATACACTGCCGGAAATTAGTTTTTGGCTTATGGGCGGGCTTTCCAAAGTCAGGGAGCAAGATGTAATATGGTCGCTCATTCCGATTCTTATTCCAATAGTGGTGCTCTATTTTATGCGTTGGCAAATTAATGTTTTGAGTATCGGCGAAGAAGAAGCGAGGACCTTGGGGGTTGATGTCCGGCGCACCCGGTTCATTGTTATAGCCTGTGCTACCCTTTTAGCGGCAGCGGCAACCAGCATTGGGGGGATTATCCAGTGGGTTGGGCTGTTAATCCCGCATGTAGCCCGCATGTTATTCGGGGCGAATTTTGCTGTTGTGCTTCCGGCGTCGTTGGTGTTGGGCGGAAGCTTTTTATTGGTTATGGACAATCTAAGCCGGAGCATCGCTTCGTTGGAAATTCAGGTTGGTATTCTTACGGCATTGATTGGTGCGCCGTTCTTTGTTTTTTTGCTGGCGAAAGCCAAAAAAGGCTGGGAGTGATTATGGCAAGACCATAGAGGAAATGAAGGGAGTGGGGGCCTCTCCGCGACTGTATGGCTGGATGTTGATGCTGATGTGGAAACCCGGTTATCGGCAGAGGATTTGTTTGGAAGAGGGAGGTTCAATCTATACTTGTTTTGTAAAGGAGGGGATGAACAATGCTTGCGGTAGAAAATGTGAGTTTCAGCTATTCGCCGTCCGGTGAATTGCTTTCCAATCTGTCATTTTCAGTGGATCAGGGAGACGTTGTATGTCTTTTAGGACCGAATGGTGCTGGTAAGACAACGTTACTCCGTTGTTTGTTGGGCGTTCTTAAGGTGCGAACCGGCAGTATAAAAATCAGAGGGCGCAAGATTAATGAAATACCGGCGCGGGAATTGGCAAAAGATGTCGCCTATGTGCCGCAAGCGGCAACGACCGTATTTCCGCACCGGGTCGTGGATATTGTTGTTATGGGGCGGACGCCGCATGTTGCGTTTACCGCTGTTCCAACGGATGAAGATTACGTATTAGCCAAGAACGCATTGTCTGAACTTGGCATATTGCATTTAGCGGATAATTTATTTAGCCGTATTAGCGGCGGAGAAAGGCAATTGACTTTGATTGCCCGCGCATTAGTGCAGAAGGCCAAATTGTTTATTATGGACGAACCGACATCCAGTTTGGATTACGGAAACCAAGTCCGCATATTGCGCGTGGTCGATAAGCTGGCGAAACAAGGATATTCCATCATTATGACATCCCATTTTCCTAATCATGCATTTTTATTGTGTAATAAAGTTTTCATTATGAAAAATGGCAAAATTACTGCGCAAGGCGCTCCGGAAGAGGTTGTTACGGACGGAATTTTGAGCGATCTTTATGCAACAAAGGTTAAGATCGCTGAAGTAGATGATGGAACTTTCGGAAAACTGAAAGTCTGTATCCCGTTATTAAGCTAAGCTGTAATTTGCTACGGCGATGAAGGCTTGTGTGTAACTCAATGAAATAGAAAATCTAGGGAGGCGTACAATGAAAAAGGGGATTCGCGGCAAAATGGCAATTCTCAATTGTCTTTTGCTGATGCTGCCCAGTATGGCATGGGCGGCAGAAAGCACAGATGCAATTGAAGAAACAACACTGGATGAAGTCGTTGTCAGTGCCGTCCATTTGGACAAATATCTGGTGACTACCACGGTGATTACCGATAAGGAGATTGCGGCTAAAGGGGCAAAGACGCTGACTGATGTGCTTGAAGATGTACCCGGGCTTAACCTGCATAAAGGACGAAAAGGCAACACGACAGTAGACATCCGGGGTGTGACTTCATCGGATGTAAAGATTTATATCGATGGAGTATTGGTGAATCCGCTGGCCAAAATGACCAGCAGCGCAGCGGTGGATACTTCGATCATCCCAGCGGGCAACATTGCTAAAATTGAAATCATCAAGGGACCTGCTCCGGTTATTTACGGAACCGATGCCAAGGGTGGAGTTATTTTAATTACTACGAAAAGCGGTGTTAGTAATCCGGGCGGCAATGTTTCTCTTGCTGCGGGTACGTGGGGAACACTGAATGCCTCCGTGAATTATGGCGGCGGTGACAAGAATTTCAATTATTATTTTGATGCCGGCACCCAGAATACCGACGGCTATCGGGATTACAAAAAGAATGAGCGCTATTTTAATACAAAAATGAAATGGTTATTTGACAACAGTTCTTCGTTGACTTTCACAGGCGGCTATTCGACAACGGATAAGGATTGTCCGAACGCGATTGATCCGGCTACCGGAAAAGTAATCAGTTATAAGAGCGGTTTTTGGCCCGGACTCAATGATTGGCAATACCGGGACTGGGAAAGAACGAATTTGGCTTTGGATTACGGAAAGAAAATCAATAATCAATGGGATTATGACATCAAAGTTTACCGGTTTGTTGAAAGTCAAGGGTTATGGGCGAACGGCCTGACCGGCTATGATACAAGTTTAGCGATCAATCCAACAACCAAAGGCTATTACAGTATAACCCGTTGGAACGCCAGCTATTGGGATAGCGCCTTAAACGGTGCGGAATGGGCCAGCAATTGGCGGCCGGATGGAAAGAATACGCTAACTTTTGGCATGCTCTATAATAATATTGATTGGAAAAAATCAAATTCGACGTATGCTGATCCTTACAGCTTTAGTTGGGATAAGTATACGAACAAGCGTGTCGGTTATTATGTGCAGGATAATATCCTTGCCAATGACCGCACTACCGTTACCCTGGGTGTGCGGCATGACAGCTATAAGGTGGATTACAGCGCAGACCGGGATGGTTCCAACACGAGTCCGGTCCTCAATACGACCTATCAGTTGGATAACCGCAATACATTGCGTTTTTCCTATGGTCAAACCTATAGTTTCCCTAGTGCGGAGCAGCTATTCGGGTCGTCCGGTAACCCTGACTTAAAACCGGAAAAATCGAAAAACTACGAAGTTGGTTTGAAACATGAATTTGATTCCAGCCTGAACGGCGATATTGCCATTTTCAAAAACGATATCACTGACAAAATTAACCGTATTAATAAAGCCTCTCTATATGAGAACCTTGAATCGGCCAACATTAAAGGGATCGAATTGGAACTCGACAAAAAATTCACGAAGAAGTTAAACGGATTTGTGAACTATACGTATCTGGATACGTCGTCAACCAATTATAGCGGAACGGTAACCGAACTTACGTATACCCCGAAACATCATATCAACTATGGGTTTAATTATGAAGCGGACAAAGGATACCGGTTTAACCTTACCGGCCACTGGGTTGGAAAACGTTATACCGCGGACAGTGTCGGCAATGATACAAGAACGGGAACGACTGTGTATTCCTATCTGCCCAGCTATAACACGGTAGATTTGAAAATAAGCCGTCAAATCAACAAACAGCAAGATTGGTATGTAACTTTATATAATATCTTCAATAAGCACTACGAAGAAGAATTATTCTACCCAGATCCGGGAACTTGGGTCATGATTGGCACGAATTACAAATTCTAAAAGTTTACAGTAAAACAGGCAGTGCGGAAGAGGAAATTATCTTCATGCGCTGTCTGTTTATGTTTGTACACCAGAAAGTATAAC
>CAYUNV010000031.1:0-21632 GCA_964446265.1 uncultured Negativicutes bacterium
ATCAACCGCTTGATGGCAGAGATTTTTGCCTTTCTGGGTTTGCCTGTTCCTTTAGAAATAGAACGTAAATTTTTAATACAAATGCCGGATGTTGAACAATTAACAAGCCTCTATAATGCTGTGAAAACAGATATCTTTCAAACCTATTTAATATCTGAAGATGTGGCTGAAGAGAAGAGGATTCGTCAAAGGGGAAAAGCAGGCGATTGCTCTTACTTCTTGACGAAAAAAAGAATTATTAACCAATTATCAAGAATAGAAACGGAAAAGAAGATCACGGCCAAAGAATATTTGGACCTGCTTTTGGCAGCAGATCCTTCCTTGAATCAAATAAAGAAAGAACGTTATTGTTTTGTATATGATAACCTGTATTTTGAATTAGACATCTACCCATTTTGGAATGACTATGCCATCTTAGAAATCGAACTTAACACGGAAAATCAAAAAGTCGATTTTCCGCCATTTGTAAATATAGTCAAAGAAGTAACGGGTGATCCAAACTTTAGAGAGCATTCTTTAGCGCAAAGACTTCCGTTTTAAAGAGAAAAACTTTATGATGGAATATTCTTTTCGAGAAGAGCTCTTTTTATTTTGGAAAGGAAAGAAATGTTAATTGCTACAATCTCTTCTCTGACCGGTTTTACACAGGAAATATATATTGACAGTATTGGGAAAAAAAATTTATTATATATAATATATACCCCATCCCGCGGGGGTGGGTTATTGCTTTCCTTCTGAGAATTTTGAACCATTTTTATGAATGGAGTGATCAGAATGTCTGTGAAAGTGATTTGTTTACTGGTAGCAGTAGGAATGTTGTTAAGTGTAACTGCCTGCGCACCGGCGGCACATCGTGTGGAACCAGCACGAACAGAGATAAGTGGTTTGCAGGTGGGAACTGTGCAGCAACAAATTCTTGGAGGGTATGCGACAGCGGGAACGGTAAAAGCAGCTCAAGTGGCAACCATAGCTCCGCAAACGACAGGACGGGTGTCTGAAGTGCTGGTGAGAGAGGGAACACCAGTACGGCAAGGACAGGCATTGGTTGTTTTGACAGCACCTGATACGGCGCAGCGGACAAGAGGGGCTGAACAACAGATGGCGGCTGCAGTTGCTGCGCGTCAATTAGCCGATGCCACCTATGCCCGTACGCTGGCCTTATTCCAAAATGAAGCAGTTTCAAAGCAGGAACTGGATCGGGCTCTAGCCGCACAACAAGGAGCAATAGCGGAAGAAGAACGTGCGCGGGCTGCGATAGCAGAAGCTGCGTCGCTAGAAGGATATTTAACAATTTTTTCTCCTTATGATGGAGTTGTTACCAGGCAATTGGCTGAAACGGGCATGCTGGTCTCGCCGGCGCAGCCGCTGGTGACGGTTGAGGATGCGTCGCATTATGAGATCGAAGTTTGGGTAGACGTTGCGCAATCAGGCAAAGTTCGTCCGGAAATGATGGTTGAGGCGCAAAAAGATGGTGAAGAAGCGCAGCAAGGGAAAGTGTTGTATGTATCGCCAGGCGCAACGCCGGATAGCCGTTCCTTTTTGGTTAAAATTATTCCGTTGGGAGGAAATTGGCGTACCGGTGAATATGCCCAAGTTCGTTTTCCTATTGCCACGAAACAGCAGTTGACGGTGCCGAAAAGTGCGGTAAAAGCAAAAGGGCAATTAACAGGCGTTTACGTGGTGGACCCGAAGAATGTAATTTCCTTTCGTTTGATTCGCTTAGGTAGGACATCCGGTGAACAGGTAGAAGTATTGGCCGGTTTAACAGGACAGGAACGCATTGTTGTCGACGGAGTGGAACATGCGGTGGACGGCGCTTTGTGGAAAGGGGAAGAGCCATGAAGAACGGTGTTGCCGGAAATCTGGCCAAAGCCTTTTTGTTTTCCAAACTTACTCCGCTCATCGTAGCGTTTTCATTGTTATTGGGTATCTTCGCTATCACCGTTACGCCGCGAGAGGAAGAACCGCAAATTGTAGTGCCGATGGTAGATGTAATGGTTTCTTTTCCAGGGGCTGCATCATCCGAGGTAGAGGAACTGGTTACGAACCCTATGGAGAAGTTGTTGTGGGAAATCGATGGGGTAGAATACATTTATTCCATGTCTCAGCCTGGCCAAAACTTGACTATTGTTCGGTTTTACGTTGGTGAGGACCGGGAGGCCAGCTTGGTAAAGCTGTATACCAAACTGATGGCCAATTATGACCGTATTCCGCAAGGGGTATCGCAGCCACTGATCAAAGCTCGTTCCATTGATGACGTGCCGGTTTTGAGCCTTAGCCTGTGGAGTCCTAATGACCGGTATGGCGGGTATGAATTGCGGCGTGTGGCTATGGAAGTAGCGGATGAATTAAAAAAAGGAACTTCTGTTGCGGATATACAGGTTACCGGCGGACAGAAAAGGGAGCTGCGGGTTGAGTTGGACCCGATGCGGTTGACGGCTTACGGGTTATCGCCGTTGGCAGTAGAAAGGACATTGCAACAGGCCAATGTTACTTTGGCTGCCGGTGCTTACGTTGACAATAATCGAGAGGTGCGGGTAGAAGGACAGGGATTTTTGGCTTCGGCGGCAGATGTTGAACAGGTGATGGTCGGAGTATCACAAGGCCATCCCGTATATATTCGCGATGTAGCCCGTATCGTGGATGGACCGGCGGAAGTGGACAACGTCAGTATGTTTCAGGCTGGACCGGCCGCTTCTGAAAAAAGAATAGCGAATCCAGGGTCGGGCCGGCATGAGGCGGTAACTATTTCACTGGCGAAAAAGAAAGGATCCAATGCAACAGAGGTAGTTGACGATGCGCTGCGTCGGGTGGAAGAGTTGAAGGGTGACCGAATTCCAGGGGATATTTCTGTTACGATAACTCGAAATTATGGTGCTACTGCCAAAGAAAAATCGGATGAGTTGTTGCAACACATTCTGATTGCCACTTTATCTGTATCGCTTCTAATCTGGTTATTTTTAGGCTGGCGGGAAGCGTTAGTGGTCTTGGTTGCAGTGCCTGTAACTTTAGCGCTGACGCTGCTTGTTAACTATTTATACGGCTATACTTTGAACCGAGTGACGTTATTTGCCTTGATCTTTTCTATCGGGATTCTGGTGGATGACGCTATTGTGGTAGTGGAGAATATTCATCGCCATTTGCGGGCAAAGGGTGTTTCGGCTGACGCCGTGGCATTTGCGGTCAATGAAGTGGGAAATCCTACTATTCTGGCTACTTTTACCGTAATTGCAGCCTTACTGCCGATGGCTTTTGTGCGTGGCCTTATGGGACCGTATATGCGTCCCATTCCGGTTGGAGCGTCTGCGGCTATGCTTTTTTCTCTGCTTATAGCCTTTATCGTCACCCCTTGGCTGGCTTATAAGCTCTTACCTAAGGTGTTGCATAAGGAAGAACAAAAAGCGGAAGGGAAATGGGCGGAAAAATACAAGTTTTTAGTGGCCCGATTGTTGGATAATCGCCGCCATCGACGCTGGATGATGGGCGGGATTGCTATCCTATTGATGCTGAGTGTCTTATTGGTGCCGCTAAAAGCAGTGCTTGTAAAAATGATGCCGTTTGACAATAAAAGTGAGTTCCAGGTTGTATTGGATATGCCGGATGGTACATCGCTGCAACGCACCCAGATCGTTCTTGACGAACTGCTGGCGTATCTTGTAACCGTGCCGGAGGTATCAGATTGTCAGGCTTATGCCGGTAACAGCGGGCCATTTAACTTCAATGGTCTGATACGACACTATTATTTGCGAAATGCGGGCTATCAAGGCGATATTCAGGTGAATCTGGCGGCAAAAGACAAAAGAAAGGATCAAAGCCATGAAATAGCCCGCCGTGTGCGACCGGATTTAGAACGCATAGCGGCTGCGCATGGAGCAAAATTAAAACTTGCGGAAATTCCTCCGGGGCCGCCGGTTTTAAGCACGTTGGTAGCGGAGGTATACGCGCCGGAAGCGAAAGTTAGACAACAATTGGCGCAGCAGATCTTTGGGCAGTTCAAACAAACCCCAGGAGTCTTGGAGGCCGATTTACTGGTAGAAGCGGATCAAAAAAAAGATATTTATGTAGTATCGCGAGACAAAGCGGCTTTAGCCGGCATAAATGTATCTGATATTAATTCTATCTTACAAATGGGCCTAAGGGGGGCTGATGTTGGAGTATTGCATGTTCCGCGTGAAAAAGAACCCGTACCGATCCTCTTGCGGATGCCGCAGAGTATGCGTGACCATCCGCAGTTGCTGCAGCAGCTTTCCTTGCCTACGGCAGCAGGAAACCGGATTAGTTTGGCAGAGTTAGTGACGGTTAAACCCAGTATAGAAGACAAAACGATTTACCACAAGAATTTGCAACCGGTTGTTTATGTGACCGGTGATATGGGAGGCCGATATGAAAGCCCTGGTTATGCGGTATTATCGATGCATGATACCGTTTCAAAGTTGGGCGTAGGCGGATATCTTCCTCAATACTATGTGCATCAGCCGGAAAAACGAGTGCCTGCGGTTAAATGGGATGGGGAGATGCACATTACGGCTGAGGTATTTCGTGATTTAGGGATGGCGTTTGCTGCTGTTCTGGTGCTCATTTATGTCTTGGTCGTGGCGTGGTTCCGCAGCTTTATTATTCCTCTGGTCATTATGGCGCCGATCCCCCTCACGTTGGTGGGGATACTTCCGGCGCATGCTTTAGCGGGAGCTTTCTTTACGGCTACTTCGATGATTGGTTTCATTGCGTTAGCCGGTATTATCGTACGTAACAGCTTATTACTGGTAGATTTCATTCAGCATGCCCGAATAGAAGGAATGGATGTCCGTGATGCTGTGTTGACGGCTGGAGCAGTGCGGATGAGGCCTATTATTTTAACAGCAGCGGCAGTCGTAGTCGGTTCTTTTGTTATGTTGTTCGATCCGATTTTCCAAGGATTAGCTTTGGCTATGATGTTTGGGGCTGTAGCCGCCACGGTGCTTACTTTAGTCGTCGTGCCGCTATTGTATTACGAATTAGCAAAATGGATAGATTAAATGCATGATATGGCTTAAATAGGCAAGTAAAAAAACACATCCTTGTTACTTTTTTTGTTATGATACGTTTATATAAGTAGTTGGAATAAGCAGTTTTGCGTTTTTACAAATTGTTTGTTTATGAGGAGGAGAAAATGATGAAAAAATCAATAGCTTGGATGTGTGTGATTTTATCTATCTGTACTGTGGTGCTTTTTGGCGCAGTATGCTCTGCAAAAGGAGCGGTGGGTGACGGTGAATACAATGATAAGAGTGAAATTGTTCAACAAAATGATTTGAAAAAACAATGCCTGGCAGCAACGATAACCGCAATTAATCTGGAAATAAACCGGCATCAGCGATGGCTTGACTATCGTGTTCAGCAAGGCGACCAGAGCGCTGCGGAAGAATTAAGAAAATCGATTGCTGTTTTAAAATCAGATCTGGAAAAGTATTCTGTCATGAATCCTGACGATTACCAGTTGCCGGAAAAAAGAGAAAGCATAGGCTGGGTTGGGGATAAACCAGGAATTGATTCGCTTTTGTATGTAGAGAATATGACCAAAAATGGCCCTTGGTTTCATATGGCCGGGATAAAAGGCGGAAATTATTCCGCTTTATCTTCTAACCAGAGATATCATGTTGTTTTTTATCCCGTATACCAACGCAGTTATTGGGGAATGGACAGTTCTTATGTTTATATTGCTGATTTTGGGCAACAGCATAAAGAAAAACGAATTACGGGAGAAGTATTTAAGAATCAATATGCTTTTCCATTGGAGGATAAAACCAAGTGCGACAGCTATCAAATTTTTCTGCTGAAAGACTTAAAGCCTGGCGCGAAAGCAAAACAAATCCTCAATGCAAAAAAATCAACGTTTGATATAACCTTGTCAGAGGAACAAATGCAAGAATATTTTTACATAGAATTTATTTCTTCTGTTGGCAGCAAGACGTTGAAAATTAGTGAAATTACAGGTGATCCAGTAGAAATCATTTTAGAACCGGAAGTTTTTATAAAAAAACCGGCCATATATCTTTACCCCGAAGAAAAATCTAAAATTGTAATTGCTCATTCCTTCAAAGGAAAGATTCTAAGTACATATCCAACATATGCGGATAACTGGACTGTTATCGCTGACCCGGATGGAACTTTATTGAACTGTAAGGACAATCGAACGTATCAATATTTATTTTGGGATGGATTTTATTCTTTTCCGCAGGAACATTATCAATACCAAGCTGGGTTTTATGTAGAAAAGAAAGATTATGTGCTGTTTCTGCAAAACAAACTAGCGCATATTGGATTAAATGAGAGAGAAATTAACGATTTTATTGTTTATTGGCTTCCAAGCATGAGTAAATACAGCAACTGTTTTGTTCATTTCCGCATCAACGATGATATTGATGGCAGTTCCATTTTAACAGTAAGTCCTGGACCTACAACAACCATTCGAGTGTTTATGGAATTTGCCGGCATTGAATATATGCCGAGGACCGGCAAACTGCCCGAACAAATCCTTCCCGCGTTCGCGAGACAAGGTTTTGTCCTGGTGGAATGGGGAGGAGCAGAACTAGGCAGCAGTAAAATTGAATAAGACAATACGGCAATTACCGTTGCTGTGTTCGTATGCAAAGGCCGGCGCTTATATAAGCGCCGGCCTTTGCATACCATTTTCAATTTGTTGTGTGTTTTTCCAGCGCGCGTGCCAGTTGGTCGGCGCAAGAGGTATTGTTCCGGCAAAGGTTGCCTTTGAATGTTTCGATAACTTTTTTGACCGGCATCCCATCGATGAGACGGCTGATTGCCTGAAGATTTCCGGGACAACCGCCGACAAAGGTTACATTTTTAACGGTGCCGTTTTCTACATCAAATTGAATTTCTTTGGGGCAGATGCCTTGTGGAATATAACGTTCCATGATAGTAACAACTCCTTTTATTTTAGATGAAAAGATTTACGTTGGCATTTTCTGCTTCACCGAGATAATAGCCGACGCCGCCGATTTTTACCCCGTCGAGCAGTTCTTCTTGATGCAGACCCATGACGTCCATGGACATTTGGCAGGCAACGATTTCAATTCCGGCTTTTTGTGCCTCTTGGATTAAGTCTTCCAACGATGCGATATTTTTATTTTTCATGACCATCCGCATCATCTTGGTACCCATACCCAGCATATTCATATTGGATAGTTTTAAAGCTGTACTGCCGCGCGGCATCATCCAACCGAACATTTTATCGATGAGCCCTTTTTGTACCGGAACCGCTTCCGGCTTGCGGAGAATATTTAGTCCCCAGAAGGTGAAGAACATAGTTACCTTCTTGCCCATGGCCGCAGCGCCATTGGCAATGACAAAGGAAGCTAGTGCTTTATCCAAGTCCCCGCTGAACACGACGATCGTTTTGTTGTCTTTCCGGGTTTCACTGGTTTGTTCAACCGCGCTGCCTCCTTTTTGAACCAGGGCGATAATCCGGTTGTTTTCTTTTTTTACATTGATTAACCGGTTGCCTGTTTGTTGTGACCAAGCCTTAACATCTTCAAAGAAACCGGGGTCGGATGCAGTGATTTGGATTGCCTCGCCAGGATTCATTTCATCTAAACTTGCTTTTACTTTCATTAGTGGTCCTGGGCAGCTTAAGCCGCAGGCATCCAGAAAATGCTGAGCTGTGATGGAACGCGCAGGAATTTGCTGTTCTTGATTGGAAGCAACTGTTTTCGTTGTTTCGGCAGCTTGTCGTTGCACAGCTTGAATGTTAGGCGTTACTGATTTGTAGCCGCCGCTCAGGCTCTTGGCTCTAAAACCGTTTTGCACCAGAATACATGAGGCGATATAGCTTTGCAACCCAATTTTGCAAACAATCAAAACCAGCTTATTTTTATCCAATTCGTTTAACCGTTTCCGTAAACTATCGGTAGGAATGTTGATGGCGCCGGGCAAAGCGCCAGTTGAAAATTCCAACTCCGTACGCACATCCAACAGTATCGTTTGTTGCGGATCGAAAGAAGATAATTGCTCATAAGGGAAAACCTCCAAGCGGCCGGCAAGAACATTTTCGGCGACAAAACCGGCCATATTGAGAGGAGCTTTGGCGGAAGAAAATGGTGGGGCATAGGAGAGTTCCAATTCGGTCAAATCGTATACTGTCCCTTTTAACCGAATCACGGTTGCCAGGATATCCATTTCTTTGTCGATCCCAACAGGGCCTACTGCTTGGCCGCCAAGAATACGTCCTGAGTCATCAAATAACAGTTTGATGGTTATAGGTAACGCATCCGGGTAATAAGATGCGTGGGAGTTTGGATGCACATAAATGCTGTGATAAGGGATTTGCAGCCGCTTGAGCGTTCGTTCATTATTGCCTGTTGCAGCGGCGGTGATGGTAAATACCTTGAGAATGGAAGTCCCCAGACTACCCTTATAGGAACTGGTGATCCCGACAATATTGTCTGCGGCAATTCTTCCTTGCTTGTTGGCAGGACCAGCAAGTGGGATAGCGGTGGGCTGACCGGTAATAAAATCTTTAACCTCAATTGCGTCGCCAACCGCAAAAATATCCGGTTGATTGGTAGCCATATGCTCATCGACCAGGATATGGCCGCGAGTGCCTAAAGCAATGCCGCTGTCTTTCAGAAAAGCAGTATCCGGCGTAACGCCGATCGCGAGAATTACCAGGTCGGCAATGATCGTAGATCCGCTTTGCAGAGATACGGTAATGTTGTCTCCGTCCTCTTGAAAGCCGGTTACGCCATCGCCTAAATAGAGACGGACGCCGTTTTCCTGCAATTCTTTTTCTACCAATATGGCCATATCGCTGTCAAATGGCGCCAGAATATGCGGCGCAGCTTCGGCCAGACTGACTTCCAAGCCACGTTCCCGAAGGTTTTCGGCCATTTCGACGCCAATGAATCCGCCGCCGATCACGACCGCCCGCCGGCTGTTTTGGCTATCAACAATTTGTTTGATCCGGTCTGTATCGGGAATATTACGGAGGGTGAAAACGCGACTGCTATTGATGCCGGGAATATTAGGACGGATCGGTTTGGCTCCCGGCGAGAGAACCAGCGTGTCATAACTTTCTTCATAAATTCCCTTATCTTTGCTGTGAATGGTCACTGTTTTGTTAGCGGGATTAACAGCAGTAACTTCGCTGTTTGCTCTGACATCGATGGCAAAACGGGCGTTCATGGCTTGCGGAGTTTGTACAACCAGCTTTTCCCGATCTTTGATTGTTTCGCCGATGTAATAGGGCAGGCCGCAATTAGCAAAGGAAATGTATTCGTCTCTCTCCACTAAAATAATTTCGGCTTGTTCGTCCAAGCGGCGAAGCCTTGCGGCTGCAGAAGCACCGCCAGCAACGCCACCGACAATGATTACTTTTCTTCCCATGATTTGGTACCTCCTGAATTTGGTTTTTCTATTTCGGAAAATAAAACTTGAATTAATTGAACGATCCTCGGGTTACTAACCTGATAGTTGATTTCCAACCCATTGCGAGTACCGCTGATGATGCCGGCAGCCCGCAGCTTTTGCAAGTGTTGGGAAATTGTAGACTGGGGAGCATCTAAACAGGATTGCATATGGCTGACGTTGCATCCGCCGTTTTCAACCAGGCCACGGACAATGCAGAGTCGTACCGGATGTGCCAGGGCCTTGAGAAGTTCAGCCAGTTCCGTATGTATTTTTAAATCCATGTCCATCCTTAGTTACACCTTCTAACATCAATATATTTATATATTACGATATAATGATATATTTTTTAAAAAAAGAAGTCAAGCCTTATTTACAAACTTGACTAAAACTCTACCTGAAGTAAGTCCACATTCATTATAATTTACGCAAACATTGACTAGGCGGGGCGTGTCAGGGGACGGGGTTGTTGACACATCTTTTTAGTGTGTCAACAACCCCGTCCCCTGACACGCAGGCAAGTATTGACTGAAAATAACGAAAATTGCTATAATTAAATAGAGCAACTTTAAAATTCAAGATATTGATTAGCAAACTTGCTGAAAAGTGAGGACGCAAAGCCGTGGGTCTAAAAGCCCCGGATGTGGGGTTCAGGACTGCCAGGCCGCACCGGATTCTCCGGTTGTGCCGGCAGTTTTTTTTTTAGTCTTATAGAAAGTATGAATTCTTTCTATGACATAAGTGCAACCAAAACAGAAGTAAATTATACGAATTCGCGACTGTATTTTTTGAGCAGTGAACGCTCCTGAACCTGGTTTAATAAGGGAATTCCTGAAGATAATATGCTGTTTTTTTCGTGATATGTGCGTTTTGTTTCTTCGTAGATTACTCCTAAAGGAATTTTATCACCGAATTCCAGTGCTTTTTCGAATGCATCCATTTTATTTTGAGAATTATAGTGATCGTCTAGTATGTATACTCGTTCCTTGTAATAAGCGAAAGTGTTTACTTTGTTAAAACTAACGCAAGGCTGCAAAATATCGACAAGGGAATAGCCCTTATACAGGATTGCTTTTTTCATCATAGAGACAAGATGTTCCGGATCGCCGCTAAAAGCTCGTGCAACAAAACCCGCTCCTGCTGCTAAAGCTATTAACAGTGGATTGAACGGCGTATTTATGTTGCCTGCCGTCTGCACACCGGTAACATGACCTTCCAACGAAGTGGGGGAGGCTTGACCTTTGGTTAATCCGTAGATTTGATTATCATGTACAAAATGAGTGATATCAATATTTCTTCGTATCGTATGAATAAAGTGGTTTCCGCCTTCGCCATAAGAATCGCCGTCGCCGCTGTCGACAATCACGGTTAAATCTTGGTTAACGATTTTTGCTGCAGCGGCGGCAGGCAAAGCCCTGCCGTGGAGACCGCAAAAACTATTTGCACTAAGATATTGCGGCGTTTTAGCCGCTTGCCCAATGCCGCCTACCAACAATACTTCATGAGGATCTTTGCCAAGCTCTTCCAGGGTTTGTTTTAAACAATTTAAAATACTGAAATTTCCACAACCGGGACACCAGGCTGTTTCATACTTCAAAAATTCAGTAAAGCTTTCACTCATGATTATTCCACCTCCAAAACTTTCTCGGCAATCTGTTCCCCTGAAATTTGACGGCCATCATATTTTAGTATGTTGGAAGTGCAGACAATACCGGTTTTTTCTCTGATCAAAGCAGTGAATTGCCCGGTCGCATTTTGTTCAATGTTAATAATATTTTTGGCCTTTTGTGCCATTTCAACGAGACGTTTTACGGGTAATGGGTACACATCGCCAAAAATCAGTGCCCCGAACCTTTTGCCGGATTGATTGTTCAATATTGAAATTGCCTCCTTGATGGGGCCATCTGTAGAGCCCCAGCCGATCAACAAAGTGTCAAAAGAATCGTCACCGATAAATTCCGGTTCACTCAATTCAAGGTTCAGTTTTTCTAATTTTTGAAACCGTTTATTCATCATCCGGGTTCGTATATCGGCATCTTCCGAAATCCAGCCGTGCTCATCATGTTCGTCGCTTTCGGAGATCACCAAACCGTTTTTCGTTCCTGGGAAAAAACGGGGAGAAATACCGTCAGAGGTAAAACGGAATCTTAAATATTCGCCTTTGTCACTTTGTTGCGTTTCGTTGACCGGATATTGATTGATTGCTTTAATGGAAAACGCTTCAATAACGGCGGACGAATCGGCAAGATACTGGTCGCTAAGAAGAATAACAGGAATTTGATATTTTTCAGCTAAATAAAAAGCTCGTATTGTTTGATGAAATGCGTCATTGTGGTTTTTGATTGCAATCACCATGCGTGGGAAGTCACCATGGGCCGCTGAAATGACGAATTTCAAATCGCCTTGTTCCGTTCTTGTCGGCAAACCGGTTGAAGGTCCCGGACGCTGCACATCCACAATAACAACCGGGACTTCGGCCATTCCTGATAATCCTAAGCCTTCAACCATCAGACAAAAACCACCGCCGGATGTTCCCGTCATTGCTTTGGCGCCGGCAAAAGAAGCTCCGATTGCCATGTTGATTGCGGCAATTTCGTCTTCGGCCTGCTCAACTACGATTCGAGCTTCTGTCATTTTTCCTGCTAAATA
Organism: uncultured Negativicutes bacterium; assembly: GCA_964446265.1. Taxonomy (GTDB): domain Bacteria; phylum Bacillota; class Negativicutes; order CTSoil-072; family CTSoil-072; genus CTSoil-072. The sequence goes on from CAYUNV010000031.1 coordinate 12,052, forward strand.
TTCCATAATTCCAGTGGAAGGTGACATCGGGTAAGCTGAATAAAATTTTACTCCGGCTGCGATAGCTCCAAGTGCGATTGCTTGATTACCGTTAAGAATCATCCAATCTTGATATCCGCCTTCTTTAGGGGTAAATTTCTCTTCAACAAGATTATATCCGATTTGAACGGCAGCCAAATTTATAGTGAGATCTTCTGGTTTTACAAATGCCGAAAATATGTTTTGCGCATGATCGAGTTTTTCGCTAAACAGCTTTAGAATGGCGCCAATCAAAATACTGCCGGTCACTTTGGGATTGCCTAGTTTTTTCGCGGTATCATTGATGTCCAGTTTTATTATGTTCTTTCCTTCCAGAGATATGCTGGTATCACAGAGAATGAACCCATCGGTTTTTAGTTCCTGCTGATGTATTTCTACTGTTTTTTGGTCAAGAGCGACAATTCCGTCCAAAAGGAAACTGTGTGAGGTAATCGGCTTGGAAGAAAAACGCATCAGCGTGAAATTATGCCCCCCGCGGATACGAGACATGACATCTTTGGTTGAAAAGACTTGATAGCCAGATCGTTTTAACAACTTTTCTAAAATCGCAGACATTGTATCTACGCCCAGACCTGCAGCTCCGCCAATCAAAATATTGTACATGTCGCATCACCTCAACTATTAATATTTTTAAAGGTAATTTTTGAATGCCTATATTTATTATAGTACGAAATGCAAATATTTCGTTAAATTATTTCAATATTCGCACAATGTTTTCCGTAATAAATATAGAGCTGTTTCTGATGGGGTTTCACCCCTTCTGGGGATACAGGAAGTGTGAAGGATAAAATTAATAGTTAAGGGGGTGACAAAAAATGAAATCTTTTAAAGATCCTGGGAAAGAGGAAAGTATTACGTTTGGTAAATCTGATTTTCCTCGTGATTGGTGGTCTATTCCGGGAGACCGTTTAGCAGAAATCATGAGTATTTCTGTAAAAAACGGTCTAAATTCTGAGCAAGTGCATATAATGCAAAAACAATATGGAGCCAATTTACTACCTGGTCAAGGGACTTCAAGTCTGACTCGGCTGCTATGGCAAAGTATCCGATCGCCAATGATGATCGTATTGTTGGCCATTGCCGGTATCTCGTTGGCTTTGGGCCAGTTCCGCGAAGCGATTGTTATGGCGTTTGTTGTAGCTATGTATGTGGGCGTTGAGCTTATCAACAAAGCACGGGCCGACCGCACTATGACCCGTTTGCGCGAATTACAATCACCCACTGCCATCGTTTTGCGTGACAGTCGCCTAAGGGAGATCCCGGTAGGAGAGATTGTTGTTGGTGATCTATTAGTTATTCAGACGGGAACCAAAATTCCCGCCGATGCTCGTCTCTTATCATCCTCCGGCCTTTTGATAAATGAAGCATCACTTACCGGTGAAGCGGCCCCACAAGCAAAGGATGCCGCTGCCGTTGCACCACGCAATGCCTTATTGGGAGAAAGACGGACGGCCATCTTTTCGGGTACAACCGTACTTGATGGTCAAGGCGTGGGTATTGTCATGGCGGTTGGATCAAATAGCGAATTGGGTCGCGTTGCTGTCCTTAGCTCGCGTGCAATACCTTCACCTACTCCTCTGCAAAAAGAAATGGTTGATCTTGCTAAAACACTGGCTGTTGCCGCAATCATTGTGAGCGCTTTCATTCCAATGGTTGGATGGCTTCGCGGCTATGACCTGCACCAGATGTTATTAACTTGGCTCTCATTGACTTTTTTGATGGTTCCCGGGCAACCTCCGATCATCATAACGATGGCACTCGCCTTGGCCGCATTTGAATTGGCGAGAAAACAAGTAATTGTGCGTCGTCTTCAAGGTGCGGAAACTCTAGGATCAGTGACTGTTGTTCTTAGTGATAAAACAGGAACCATGACAGAAAATATCATGGCGCTTGAACGTCTTATCCTTGGAGATGGCACGATGCTTGTTAAAGGCCAGTTAGTTTCTGACCAAATGTCGATGTGGCAGAATTTCTTTTTTAGAGCATTGCCTGCCATTCCGGAAATAACAGGAAATCCCACAGATCTTTGTGTCGTGAAGGTTGCTGAAGAAATGCAGCAAATCCGCGATGCAAGTATTGGCCGACTCGTCCATCAGGTCGGATTTGCGACTGGAAAATTTTATCGCAGCATGGAATATGAGAACCAAATTGACAGACGTCTTTACCTAACCGGCAGTCCTGAATATGTTGTCGCCCATAGCACAAAGGAAGAGAGTCATGGTCAAACCAGAGAATGGGATGAAAAAGCACGGGATCAGGTTCTGGAAATTGTTCGTCAACTGGCATCGGAAGGCAAACGTATTACTGCTTACGCATATCGCCTATCGCCGGTCATTGGTGAATTACCGGATGAGTTAATCTTTGTAGGGTGCGTGGTATTGGATGACCCAATCCGCCCGGAAGTAAAAAACGCCATCGACCAAATGACTGGTGCCGGCGTTCGCACAATTATGGTAACAGGAGACAATGCGGCCACTGCGACTTTTGTAGCCCGATCGGTCGGACTAACTGGCACAATGGTTGTAACCGGCAATGAAATCGATAGCTTTTCTGATCATGAACTGGTCAATGTGCTTAAGCAAACGCAAGTCTTTGCGCGAACCACGCCGGAACATAAGCTGAGGATAGTGGAAACACTTAAAAGAGAGCGGGACGTAGTCGCGGTTACAGGAGACGGTATTAATGACGCTCCCGCTTTGCACACTGCTGATATTGGCGTAGCAATGGGAATTAAGGGTACAGATGTGGCGAAAGAGGCTGCTGATTTGGTTCTCGCCGATGACAATTTTGCCCATCTGCCGGATGCTTTAGCTATCGGCCGCAAAGCATACGATAATTTCCGCAAGGGAATCACATATTATCTCTCGGCAAAAGCTGTTTTATTAGCCATCTTCGTCATTCCTTTATTGGTCGACATGCCATTTCCATTTGCTCCAATACAGATCATAGTCACGGAGTTGCTTATGGATTTGGCCTCTTCGACTATCTTTGTCAGTGAGGAAGCGGAACCTGATGTAATGCAAAGAAAACCACGACATCGTGCCAAGTTTCATTCCTGGGCAACTGGCTTCCTGATTCTGCGCAACATGATTGGTTTAGTAACGGCAATATTGGTCGTCTACTTTGCTTCGTTTGCATTTGGTTATGATCTAACCTCTGCCCGCACCGCCGCATTTTCCACTTGGCTGCTCGGACACATAATGTTAGCCTTAAATGTTAAGCAGATTCAAAAACCTCTCCTCAAACAAGGTCTTTTAGTTAATCGCTTCGGTGCAGTCTGGCTGGCAGGCATGCTCGCTCTAGTCCTGATTATGACGCTTGTTCCTGCAATGCATTCCGTATTAAACACGACATTCTTGAACCCCGTCCAATGGGTTTTAGTTATTTCAGGATCAATTATAGCCAGCAGTTGGATAGAAGTGTTAAAACTTCTGCGGTATTCCTCGACAGAGAAATCAGTAATTGACTGAAAATGGTGAAAATTGCTATAATTAGACAAGACAACTTTAAATTTAAAATATCGATTGGCAAACTTGCTGAAAAGCGAGGACGCAAAGCCGTGGGTCTAAACGCCCCGGATGTGGGGCTCATGACTGCCAGGCCGCACCGGATTAGCCGGGTGTGCTATGGTGGTTTTTTGTTATTTTCAAACAATATTTTCAGCTATCAAAATTATTTAAGGGTGATTTATGATCGCTATAATTGTTATAGTGCGACAGATGGGTTTCCTTGGATATTTGCAACAGTATGAGCAAATTACTCTAAAGTGTCACGAAGTGTTTTGCAGTTTGATTTGGGTTATACTAGGAGGCTGGGTTGATGAATCAATATAATAAACTGCATAATTATCATATCGTGGTAACCTTTTGGCTGATTTTAACCGGATTGCTCCTTAATAGTTCGTTTTCAAGAGAAACGTTGTCGGCCTTGCGGATTTATCTGCAGTATGCTCATATTTTTGCCGGCTGCTTTTTTATTGTTACACTTGTGATTTACTGCGGTATTTTAATGAAAAATTGGGACAAATTAAAGGAACAGACAATCAGGAAAGGCATGAACCTGCTTTCGATCGTTGTTGCTTCCGGAGTATCTTTGACCGGAGTACTGTTGGCATTGGGGGCTGATAGTATAATTGTTTTCGAATTTTCCAGCTTAAACTGGCATAAAGGTACCGTGGTATTCGGCATAATGGCGGTTGTATACCATAGTTTATCAAGGCTGATTATATTTTTCTGTGATTTACCCGAAAATGTAAAACTAGGTCCTGGTGAGAGTGAATTTCGCACGGGACGGAGATCCTTTATCGGCTGGCTATCGGCGGTGGCAGCATTATTGAGCGGCGGAACCGTTGCGAAAAGCCTGTTAAAAAATGGAGACTTGAATATTTCTTCCGGGACAACGAAAAAATATCGGAATTGTAATACCATAAACCCGCAGCCTGTTCCAAGCTTGGGTTCTGTTCCTCCGATCGGGGGAGGATATTCGGGTGAATTTGAAGTCTTCACGGTGACGAAGATCCCGTGTATTCATTCGGATGAATGGCAATTTAGAGTGTTTGGATTGGTTGAAAAATCAATGAAGTTCTCTTGGAAAGAGTTTCTTGAGATATCCCGTAAAGTTCAGGTGAGCAATTTTTATTGTATTACCGGCTGGTCAGTTTTGCATGTAACGTATGAAGGGATACAGCTTGCTGCGCTTCTGAATATTGCAGGAGTAAAACCGCAGGCTGAATATGTCAAGTTTTATTCAGAGGATGGAGTTTACACGAGTGCTCTCAGTTTAAAACAGGCTTTAATGGAAGATGTTATGGTGGCTATGCTAATGGATGGAGAGCCAATTCCTTCCGATTTGGGAGGACCCGTTCGTCTGATAGTCCCTCAAATGTATGCGTATAAAGGTGTAAAATGGGTCAATGCCATAGAATTGATTAGCGAACCTCATATAGGTTATTGGGAGAGCAGAGGATACGAAAATGATGCGTGGGTAAAAAGCAAGTAGTTATGATATTGGCAGACGAAGGTGTAAAGAATTTTGACATTATAGTTAAATTTGTTGTAAAAATATCATGTGAAATCTTTAGAAAAAAGCTCGATAGTCAGACGGTCCGGCACTTGTGAAGGGGGCTGCTGAATATGATCGAAGGAAGTCGGAGCGAGAGTAAAGATGTAACGCTGTTCGATGGTTCACCGGATATAGTGATAAAGAAATTGGAGACGGATTTAACCTACGGACTTACTGCTGAAGAAGTTGAAAAAAGATTGGAGCGTTGGGGCTACAATGAAGTGCCGGAACCCAAAAAAAATCCGATCTTTCAGTTTGCAAGTAAGTTTTGGGGGATTTCTGCCTGGATGCTTGAACTGGTTATCATTTTGTCTTGGTATCTTCATAAATATTCAGATGCCGTTATTGTTGTCGGATTGTTGGTTATTAATGCGATTTTAAGTTATTTTGAAGAACGGCAAGCGGAGAAGGCTCTTCAAGATCTAAAAAATAGATTAAAGATTAATGCAAAAGTACTGCGGGATGGACAATGGACAGTTACGCAGGCGAAACACCTGGTTCCGGGAGATATTGTACGGCTTCGAGGCGGAGATTTTGCACCGGCGGATATCAAACTGGCAGAGGGAGAAGTACAGGTCGATCAGTCTAGTTTGACGGGGGAATCTGGCGCAATCACCAAAAAAATATCAGATAATTTATACAGTGGATCTATTGTTCAGCGTGGCGAGGCTACGGGTATTGTGCTGACCACAGGCGCCTTAACTTTTTTTGGAAAAACAACGCAATTGGTTCAAACGGCTCATCCGAAACTTCATATTGAAGAAATTATTGCAATGGTGGTCCGTAGGTTATTTATCATTGTTACTGTTCTTCTTGCAGTAATGCTGGCGATGGTGTTTTATCGCCAACTGCCGGTAATTGATATTTTGCCGTTAGCCTTGGTTGTTTTGTTGTCTGCGGTGCCGGTGGCTCTGCCGGTTATGCTGACTGTATCTATGGCTTTTGGGGCAAAAGAACTTGTCAGCAATGGCGTATTGGTTACCCGCCTTAATGCTTCCGAGGACGCAGCGATGCTAAATGTAATCTGTGTGGATAAAACCGGAACGATTACCTGGAACAAACTAACTGTAACAACTATATTGCCCCAGGCTCCTTTTTCTGAAAACAATGCTCTTAAAATGGGTCTGTTGGCGTCACAGGAAGCTGACCAAGATCCGATTGACATTGCGATCATTCAAGCCGCTCGTACAAGAGGGATTCTTGTGGAACCCAGCCGCATTGTTCGTTTTGTTCCCTTTAGTCCGGACTTGCGGCGCACAGAAGCTTATGTTTCGGAAAACGGATCTGCATATACAGCGATTAAAGGCGCCGTCGAAGTCGTTTTAGGACTCTGTGGATTGCCTTTGGAACAAGCGGAAAAAATCCGACAGGATACGGCGCAGCTCGCCGAAAAAGGGGATAAGGTTCTGGCGATTGCAAAAGTCAATGAAGACGGAGTGTGTCTTTTTGCTGGTCTGGTTGGTCTAAGTGATGCTCCCCGTTCTGACTCGAAAGAGCTTATAGCAAAGGCTAATTCTTTGGGGATCAGCATTAAGATGCTGACCGGAGACGCGCTTTCAACTGCACAAGAAATAGCACGTCAAGTTGGCATTCGCGGTGATATAGTTTCCAGCAAAACAATACGAGATTATTTGCAAACATCACCGCAGCAGGCGATTGACATGATTAGAAATTCAGGAGGGTTTGCCGAAGTCTATCCGGAGGATAAGTTTCTGATTGTAAAAGCGTTGCAGGATGCCGGTCATGTGGTAGGAATGACCGGCGACGGTGTGAATGACGCTCCGGCATTAAAACAAGCGGAAGTGGGAATTGCCGTAAGCAATGCGGCCGATGTTGCCAAGGAAGCTGCGAGTGTTGTATTGACCGGAGAAGGGTTGGCCGGAATCATTCGTTTAATTCAGATTGGCAGGACAGTGCATCGCCGCATTCAAATCTGGGTACTTAATAAAATATCCCGCACGATTTTAAAGTCTTGCTTTGTTGTTGGTACGTTTTTGGTTACGGGAGATTTTTTGGTATCGGCATTTGCCATGCTGCTGTTAATCTTCATGACGGATTTTGTCAAAGTCGCCTTAGCTACCGACAGAGTGGAGTGGTCAACCAGACCTACTACACTCAATATCGCGCCGATTACAAAAAAAGCTGCATTGCTTGGTATTGCGATGGTTATTGAGATGATTGGATTGCTGTATATTGGTATAAAGTATTTTGGCATGCTGCCGGGAGAAAATTCGTTGAATACGTTTTCTTTCTTGTCATTGTTTTTCTTTGCCATGTTCTCATTGTTTGTTGTTCGGCAAGAAGGGCATTTTTGGTCATCAAAGCCTAGTGCAATTTTGATCACAGTGATTATAGCGGATATGTTTGTCGCTATTCTTGTTGGTTTATTTGGATTTTCAGATTTACAGGGAATCGGTTTATGGCCTATTACGTGTATTATCGCTTACAGCTTTTTATTTTCTTTATTATTGAATGACTTTATCAAGCTGTGGCTATAAAAAAGACAATACATCGAATGAAAACAACATAATATTAATTACAATGTTTATCGAACTATCTGAATATTCCGCCAAAAGTATCTGTATAATGTTATAATTAATATATAAATTGAGCGGCTGATGATTTGCAGCTTTATTTCGATGGAGGGGCAATATGAAAAGCAGTAACAGAATAATCAATTTGCTTACTATATTGGTTTTGTTATTTATCGTTACTGGATGCGGCAGCGCGCAGCCTAAAATTTCAGAAATTGTTCTTCCAGAAGGCTTCCGTATTAGTATTTATGCCAGCGGTGTCGAGGGAGCGCGCTCTTTGACGTTGGGTGATAACGGAGTTGTTTTTGTTGGATCGCGTGATCCGGGAAGAGTGTATGCCTTAGTTGATGGCAAAGGTGACGGCAGTAATGTTTCAGTGATAACCATCGCATCAAATTTAGATACGCCAAACGGTGTTGCTTTTCATAAAGGGGTGTTATATGTTGCTGAAGTCAATCGCATTCTCCGTTACGACCATATTATGGACAATCTGTATCAACCGCCCGCGCCCATTGTGGTGAATGACACTCTGCCGCGGGAGCGGCATCATGGTTGGAAATTTATTGCGGTTGGACCCGATGAAAAAATATATGTTCCTGTTGGAGCGCCGTGTAATATCTGTGAAAGTGAAGATGAGCGGTTCGCCGCTATTTTGAGAATGAATTTAGATGGCTCCGGCTTGGAAGTGTTTGCGCATGGAGTCCGAAATACGGTAGGGTTTGATTGGGATCCGGTTAATCACGAGTTATGGTTTACCGATAATGGGCGCGATTGGCTCGGTGATGACTTGCCTCCGGATGAGTTGAACCATGCGCCGCGGCAAGGAATGCATTTCGGTTATCCATATTATTATGGAGACAATATTGCTGATCCTGAATTTGAGCGTCACCCGCCAATTTCTTCGTTCACCGTTCCGGCGATGAAGCTTGGCGCCCATGTGGCGCCGCTTGGAATGCGGTTCTATACTGGAAGCATGTTCCCGGCAGATTATCGCAATCAAATATTTATTGCCGAGCATGGGTCTTGGAACCGGACAACCTTGACCGGTTATCAGATTATCCTGGTGAGGTTGCAAGATGGAAAACCGGTAAGTCATGAAGTTTTTGCCTCCGGATGGCTTCAGTCGGTCAATGCATGGGGGAGACCGGTAGACGTTTTGGTGATGCCGGATGGAGCAATTCTGGTTTCGGATGACCGGGCAAATGCGGTTTATCGTATCAGCTATGAGCACCGGTAAAACATTTTTTAACTTCCGCATCAAAGATAACATTGCCGGTAGTTCTATTCCAAAGCATAGTTTCTGTTAGTTATCAATCATGTTTACTAATTTTTCTTTATCCAGAATTTCGATGGTAGAGCGTTCAAACTTTATTACACCTTCATCCCGCATTCGTCCCAATTCGCGTGACATGGAGGGGCGTGAAACATGCAGAAAATCAGCTAATTCGTGACGTTTCATCGGAAGGGTAAATACGGGTTGCTTATTTTTTTTATATTGATCGAGAAGATAGGCGCTGATTTTTCCCCGCATACTGCGTATTGTTAAATATTCTAGTTTTTTATTTAAGAATAATGCTTTTTCTGAAATAATGCGCAGCATGTTTTCAATCAGCGAGCGATGCCAGGGGCACATCTTACAACAATCCCCGATGATTTTCTCCCGCGCTAAAAACATGACCGTGCAGTTTTCGAGCGCTTGTATTGTTGCCGGCCACAATGAATTTGTGGCATAAACGACCATTTCACCAAAAATATCGCCAGCCTCCAGCCGCCCCATAATATACCGTTGACCAGACGCATTTTCTTTCACGATGATTCCATGGCCGGCAAGCATAATCCCAATGCCGGGTAAATCTTCTCCTTCAAAGGCAATATAGTCATTTTTGGAATAAGTATGGATTTTAGGCTGTAAACAAACTAACATTCCCCGTAATTCTTCCGGCTTTA
>CAYUNV010000032.1:0-14701 GCA_964446265.1 uncultured Negativicutes bacterium
CTGGCGAATTTTGATCATTTTTGGCAAGTGCATCTTCAGCGCTTCATCAGTCAATATCGGCATAAAATCATCTCCCCGCCCAAACTCCTCTTAACGCCTACCTTGCACGCTATCGGAAGTAGCCCTTTGATCAACCTGTCAATAGTTGTCCTCCATTATCTTTACAAACATTGCAATATGGTCGTTCGCCGGCGTTGCAATCCCCAATTCCTTACCATACCTAGCGATCGCCCCGTTCAGGAAATCGATTTCCGTTCGCTTTTTGCTGGCCATATCCTGCGCCGTAGAAGGGTAATGTTCGCCTATCCTAGGCACTGTCCCGCTTTCAATGCTCGCCAGCACCTTATCGGCGTCCAGATTTATTCCTTTGGCCTTAGCCACCGCGGCGACTTCTTTCACGGTTTCGGCCGTTAAACGTTTTCCCTCCGGATGGTTGAAAAACTCGCGGATTCTCAGATGCATAACGGCGCAGGCCGCGTTAAGGGCGATATTATTTACCGCCTTGGACCAAATATAGTAATCCACATTATCACTATACTCAGCCTTCAAACCGCCCGCACAAAAATCACTGACAATTTGCTGCGCCTTTTTCGCCGCACCGTCGCCGGCTACAAGAGGCCCAAGAAATACTGCGGTATCACCGCTAATATTACTGGCAATTTCCCCTGGTCCCTTAAGGGTGCTGGCAATTTTCATTACCCCTTGCATAATTTTTTCTTTGGAGATTACAGTTTCAATGATATCCGTATTCCCTAATCCGTTTTGCAAGGTACAAACATACGTGTCCGGCCCGAACAACGAGCTGGCGCTTCGCAGAGCCGTTTCCGTGAACATGCCTTTGACCAATACAATTACGACATCAACAATTCCGGCTTCAGCGGCGCTGGTTACCGCGTTCATCTTGATGATCTCGGTTTTTTCCCCAAGAGTCATCTTAAGACCTTCGCTTTTTATCTTGTCCATGTGCTCTTTGTATGGGTCAACGAGAACGACATCCTGACCGGACTTAACTAGAAACGCCCCAATCAAGCTGCCCATAGCGCCGGCACCTAGTATAGCGTATTTCATCAAATTCACACCTCTTTATTTCCCGCTTCCTCTCGCGCGTTTAATTACGCGAGGCTTTTCGCATAATCCGCCCCGGCATTGTAGGCTTTGAAGTTTTTTGCGGTAAGTTCCTTATCTTTCGTAAGCTCAGACAAAACATTCAGACCACTCTCTAACGGGATGATCCCGGTGAAGGCGATAAAAAAGCCGAGCATGATAATGTTCAAACTCTTTGCGGATCCCACAGTTTCCGCAATATCGTTCAATGGTATACTCACGACATTGATGTTCGCTTTGTCATACTCCTCTTTTACAAGCGAACTATTAACAAACAATATGCCGCCGTCTTTAACCTGAGTTTTGAATTTATTGAAAGCTGGCCCGTTCATGGCAACAACGCAATCCAACATCCCCCTGGACGGTGCACCTATCTCCTCGTCGCTGATCACTATTGTGCAGTTCGAAGTCCCGCCCCGCATCTCCGCTCCGTAGGCAGGATAGAACGTTACCTGCTTTCCAGAATCATTAGCTACATAGGTCAATAGTTTACCAAGAGTCTGCACCCCTTGACCGCCAAACCCACCGATCAAAATACTTTTTTCCATGTCCTCATCTCCCCTCCGGCTTCTTTAATTCACCAACAGGAAAAACAGGCAATACATATTTTTCCATGTACTCTGGAGTTTTATCAGTAGGCGCTCCCCAGTTCGTAGGGCAAGCGGAGAGCAACTCGATGTAAGAATACCCTTTGTCCTCTAACTGTATCTTGAATGCCTTTTCTAGTCCTCTTTTAGCCTGTAGGATATTTTTGGGAGTATGCAGGGCAAACCTAGCGACATACTTGGGCGCAGGCAAAGTCGCTATGATCTCTGCTAACTTTACCGGATAACCGCTATTTTCATCCCTTCCGGCCTTACAGGTAGTCGATTTCTGACCCATCAGCGTGGTGGGCGACATCTGGCCTCCCGTCATACCGTAAATTTGATTGTTTATCATGACTACGGTAATAGGTTCGCCACGGTTGGCGGCGTAAAAGCTTTCCGCCAGACCAATCGACGCAGCATCACCGTCACCCTGGTAGCATACTACCAACTTATCGCGCTGAGCCCGTTTGACTCCTGTAGCGACTGCAGCGGTTCTTCCATGAAGGGAAAATACCATGTCGAGATTCCAATAATCGGCGGCAAGTATGCTACAGCCAGTGGGAGGGACGATTATCGTTTTTCCCCGCATCCCCATCTCATCCACTACTTCGGCAATTATTTTGTGAGCAGTAGAATGCATGCAGCCAGGGCAATACTTACTACCCGCTGGCATTAACGCCTCAGTTTTGCCGTATACCATTTGCATCAAATACACTTCCTCTACATTATTTTTCTTAAAGCTGCTTCGATCTCTTCGGGAGTAATAACAATACCTCCGCAACGCGTGGCTGAATGCAACGGGATTTTTCGATCGAGAGCAAGTTTCACATCATAGTACAATTGGGCCGGAATAGCCATTTCGACCACCAGAACCGCTTTGACGGTTTTATTGTCAAGCTTGCTGATAACGTCATAGGGAAATGGGAAGAGGGTTACCGGGCGGATAATCCCAACTTTATGCCCCTCTTTTCGCAGCTTGGTCACCACCGATTTGGCTATACGCGCCGCGGTACCGAAAGCCAAAATCACAATTTCGGCATCATCCATTTGAATATTTTCCCATACGACCTCTTCCTGCTGCCATTTTTCATACATATCGTTTGCGGCTATATATCTTTTCTCTAGCAGTTCGCGGTTACCAAGGTCGTAATCCCTAACCACCCTTCTTTCACGTCCTTCGCAGCCATTAGCGATCCAATCGCTCTTATCCGGCAACTCTTTTTTGAACTCAGGAAGAGCCACCGGCTCCATCATCTGGCCAATAACAGCGTCTGATAAAACAATAACTGGATTTCTATATTTATCGGCAATATCGAAGGCTCGGAAAGTAAAATCAGCGACTTCCTGAACCGACATCGGTGCCAGAACAAAGGCTCTCAGGCCACCATGCCCCAATGTTTTCGTAACGAAGTTATAGTCACTTTGCGATGCTGTTATCGTGCCGGAACCGCCACCACCACGTTGCACATCAACAATGACCCCGGGGTATCTTCCCGCCGCCATACAAGACATTCCTTCGGCCATGAGCGATAAGCCTGGTCCAGCCGTTGCTGTCATAGCCCGTAAACCGCCGGCGGAAGCGCCCATAAGCATATTTATTGCGGCTACTTCGCTCTCAGCCTGAACGAACTCTCCTCCGACCTCGCACATCCTTGTTGATAAGTACTCGGTGATACTCGTCTGCGGTGTTATTGGATATCCGCAAAAGAAACGGCAGCCCGCTCTAACCGCCGCTACGGCGGTTGCGATATTACCCTGCATAACTTTCTTTTTTTCCACTTTTGTCAACCCTCTTTCTATTTATAAACATTAATGGCTGCATCTGGGCACATAACCCCGCAGAGCTTGCATCCGGTGCATTTTTCTTCATCAATTTGCTCCACGTACTTATAACCTTTGGAATTGAAACTATCGCTTTGCCTGATCAATTTTTTAGGACATACATCTAAACACAATAAACAACCTTTACATAATTCTTTTTCGACGACAATTTTCGACATTTTTCGCCCTCCTTTCCAGAAAGTTTTGACTACTAACGCAATTCTATCTTAATCATTTTTTACGTTTCAACTCATAAATAATAGGCAAGAAATTGTACTTTAAAAAGAACAATTTTCTGCTTATTGGTTGAAAACTTTGGCAGGAAAATTACTTGCAAACGCAGAAATGTCAGCTGAATAAGTTCATAATGTACCCAGAAAATATGACAGACAAAATGGTCAAAATATGTTAGACTGGGAACATGGAAAATAGAAGAAATTTTACACCGGAACAAAAAGCGAGAATCGTGATTGGTTCGCAGTTCACCAGGGAAAAGCAGTAGACGTAACTTCAGCTCTGGTCAAATTACTCAGTTTTACATTATCTAACAAAATTTATCAATATAAAAATACACCAACCAAAGAAGAGAGATCTAACTAGACCGCCAAAATTTTTATCTTGATAAGTGGGTGCGCATGGTATGTACAAAGAAAAAATTAAAAAGTTGACAGAAAAGAACCCTTTCCTTCCCTTAAATGAACTTGTCTTCAACATTATTAGTGAAGACATTCTTAATTGTGTCCTTATGCCCGGAGAACGACTAAAAGAAGAGGATTTGTCGCTCCAAATGGGGGTTAGCAGAACACCCGTCAGAGAAGCGTTTCAACTTTTGGAAAAAAAAGGGTTTATCGTAAAATTACCAAGAAGAGGGGCCGTTGTTTCAGACTTAACGATAATAGACTTCACTTCCATGCTAGAAGCGAGGATGATATTGGAGGGTAGTGCGACAAGGTTAGCTGCCCTCAGAATAACTGACGACGAGATAGTTCGTTTAAAAGAAATTGCTTCGCTGTTAACGCAAGCAATAAAAGAACAAGATATAATATCAATAATGCGAAATGATCAAGCTTTCCATGAATGTATCTTTCTAGCCTCAAAAAATAAATATTTAATAAATTTGTATCAGGAGCTAAAAAATGATTTACAACGTTTTCGTTTTTATATCACAAAGGCGCAAAGCGACTTTACCAGTATAGAATTTAGACACCGGAAAATTTTGAGCGCTATTTCAAATAGGGACCCGGAAGCGGCGGAAAGCTGCGCAAAAAGCCATATCGAGATTATTCTTGAAAAAAGGCTATACCATCGACAATCTCCCAAACTGTAAGTTTCGGATGATGGACAAACCAGCCCAGACAGGTTGTCAGTCATTATTCCCTTCGATGATCAGCTCCGTCCAGGCAAATGTGAGGCTGTTGAGCCTTGCTCGCGATATTAGGCCCATGGCCTTCACAGATTGAAGGCGGGGCCTTTTTATATTGAGATATAAAAAGAGCAAAACCTGAAGTATACTCAAGCTTTGCCATCTTTGCTGATTGTTCCAATTCTGAAGTTCCAGGGGAGATAATCTTCGAGAAACTCAGGACATTGTCCAAACTGAACGCCAGGCAAGTCCTGAAAGCAGTTTGTATATAGAAAAATCCCCCCCGTCATTCGTTATGAATTGAATGCAAATTACCATTACTCGTACGGATCCATGCGCCTCATAATCCGCTGAAATACATCTTCCAGTAACAATCAAATTATTCACCTTATCGTTGACCATACAACGATAAGGAATAGAATAAATGCCACGCTTTATAAAGGTATATCCGAGTCCCTCCGCATCATGAATATCAATAGGATATGAACTCATTGCGACAGCGTCAGGAAATTTAGTTCCTTACGTCGAAATCAAAATGTGTTTCGCTCGGACAGGAAAAAGGAAACGGCACCCACATATGTAGGTGCCGCATCTCCATTGTGTGCAGTATATTTTACCATTTACATTAGCAATATTTTTCCATTGTTTGAGATGCTTTGTCTTTGTTTGTGCAAATTTACAAGCTAAAAACCCCAACATTATCACCAGCTAACATAACTAAAGGGCCTGCATCTCTGCCGACCCTTTAGTTTTCTGGTGCCCCATCGGGGGCTCGAATCCCGAACCCTCTGATTAATAGTCAGAAAAAGTACCTTTGCAAACATTTATGTTAACTTGTAACCCGTTGTATAGGCTAGGGTAATAGCATTATAGTTTACATTGGATATGCGTCGATATTCCTATACTTTAAAGGTTTGCACAGAGATCATTAATTCTTCTGCCATATTGGAAAGACTATGTCCCGCAGCAGCAATTTCTTCTATAGAGGCTGCTTGTTCTTCTGTTGCGGCAGATACTTGTTGAGCATGGCTGGCGGTTTCTTTGCCAATGTTATCAATTTCTTTTACCGCAACGGTCACTTGCTGGCTTCCGCCCGCAATTTGTTGAACTGAAGCAGAAATTTCTTGAACTTGGCGGGAAACGTCATGTACCAAACTGACAATCTCTTTGAAAGATTGTCCAGCTACGCCAACTACTTCAACACCGGTTTTGACCTTTTCAGTACCATCATTCATGGTTGATACTGCTTTGTCTGTTTCAGCCTGGATTTCTGTTATTAACAAAGCTATATGTTTCGCCGCATCTTGGGATTGCTCCGCCAACTTTCTTACTTCTTCGGCAACTACCGCAAAACCACGGCCTTGTTCGCCCGCCCGCGCTGCCTCAATTGCTGCATTGAGTGCCAATAAGTTCGTCTGGCCGGCTATTCCAGATATAGTATCCACAATGGTGCCAATTTCTTTTGATCGTTCTCCCAGTTTACGGATCACTTCTGCCGTCAAACCTACTGCAGTTTCAATGTTAGACATTTCGGCTATCGCTGAATCAACCGCTTTATTTCCGCTCTGGGCGGCTCCGGCAGTTTTATCCGCGACTTTTGCTACATCGGCTGAATTCGCCGCAATCTGCTGAATGCCGGCAGACATTTGTTCGAAGGTAGCTGCTGTTTCATCTAATGCAGTTGATTGTTTTTCATTCCCCTGCACCACTTCTTCCATTGATGATGCAATCTGATTAATTGCCTGGGAAGATTGATCCGCACCGGCAGTGAGTTGTTGTGACGATGCCGATACATGTTGAGATGCTTCGGAAATTTTTGTTACCAAGGTTTTAAGTTGTATTGCCATCGCATTAAAGGCATGTGCTAATTCACCGATTTCATCTTCTGCCGTCACAGCATAAGTGCGGGATAAGTCGCCATTTGCAAGATTTCGCAGCGCTGTGACAGCATTATTCAACCGCTTAGCGATTTGCGTTGCAAACAAATACGCGATCACAAGCGACAACAGCATTCCTAGAATAGTAATTGCAATAATCATCGTCGTCGCATGGTGCGCATCGCTCTGAGCTTGCTTGCTATTTTC
Source organism: uncultured Negativicutes bacterium (assembly GCA_964446265.1). Taxonomy (GTDB): domain Bacteria; phylum Bacillota; class Negativicutes; order CTSoil-072; family CTSoil-072; genus CTSoil-072. Next base: position 6,960 of record CAYUNV010000032.1, read on the forward strand.
GTCCGCTTGCTTGCTATTAAAGGCAGCAAGTTCATTCATTTTTTCATTGATTTTGTCAAGCCTTGGAGCAGCACTTTGGGCAAAATAGACATAAGCGCCAATTCGATCACCAGCGATTGCCATGTCAACGGCTTTTTGCCTTTCTACACGAAAGTTTTTTATTTCTTCCTTGATCATGGCTACACGTTCTTTTTTATAGGCTTCCAAATTAGTTTGTCCGTAAAGAACCGCCAATTTGTCGTATGCTGTGGCCCGTTCCTGAATTTCTTTGATAATTGCTTTTTCTCGCGCTTTATCGACATTTGGAGCGAAAAGTTCCATTGTTAACGCTTCCACGGCCCGCATTTCAGTCCGTGCTTCATTAATCCATTGGACCGGAAGCAAGTTGTTCTTATATGCATCTTCCATGGCACTACTTGTTTTATAAGAATAATAAATCCCGGTACCGCCAACCAGCACTGTAAAAACATTCGCCATAAGCATGAGAACAATGATCTTGTTCTTCATCCTAAAATTATGAAACCACTGCATGTTTAATACCTCCATTTCTTAGCTGCCCATCTATTTAAATCTCTTCCAATCTGGGTACAAAGTGATACATCCACTCTCCTGAGTTTGATCCGAACTATCTTTTGTCAAAAATTTGTTCCCAATGATACTCCTCTGCCGTTATGCGCAAAAACATAGTTACAACCAGCGGATCAAACTGCGTTCCTCCATTCCTTTCAATCTCAGCAAGCGCGTCCTCTCTGCTCATAGCTTTACGGTATACCCGGTCTTGCGTCATGGCATCATATGCATCCGCCACAGCCAAAATACGACAGAGCAAAGGAATTTCAGATCCTGCAAGCCCTCCGGGGTATCCATTACCATCCCAACGTTCATGATGTGCAAGAATGTATTCGGCCACCGGCGCAAGTTCCGGGGTGTTTTGGGCAATTCGGCAGCCAATGGCAGAGTGTTTTTGCATCTCGGCCCATTCTTTTGAGGTAAGCGGCCCTGGTTTTTTCAGGATGTTTTCTGAAATCGCCACTTTTCCAATATCATGCAATGTTGCCAGAAGGGCCAATTCATCCAATTCTTTAGGCGACAACTTGAATTTTTTGCCTACTGCCAAACAATAATGTTTAAGACGTTCCGCATGCTTCTCTGTTTCTATACTTTTTTCAAGGAGAGTCGCCTGCAAGGTACTAATAATTTTATTGCGATAGCTTTTCCCTTCCAGAAGTTTGAACCGATACATACACTCTTCGGCTTCCTTCACGACTTGCCAGAGACTTTCTGTCGGGTTTGACTTGGCCGCACAACCCAAAGCTATACTTAGACGCATATTTCCTTCCTTATCATGGAAACATGCATATTGAATTTTTTTAATGATTTCTTCCGCGATCCTGGTGGTTGTCCGAGGCAACAGAATAAGAAATTCGTCCCCGCCCCAGCGGGAAATAATGTCTGCTTCACGACAGTTTTCCTGAATTAAAGCCGCAGCTTTTTTCAATAACTTGTCCCCTTCCGAGTGTCCGAACACATCGTTGGAAAGTTTTAATCCATTAATATCGCCCATAATAATGGCCACTGGCAGTGCTCCAAAATCATCCTGCCTGCTTATTTCTTCGTCCATGAAGCGACGGTTATAAAGGCCTGTCAATCCGTCATGATAGCTCATGTGAAGCACTTTCTCCTGTTGTTTTTTTTCGGCTGACACGTCGCGAAAAACCAAGACCGCGCCAAAAATCTGTCCGGCAGCATCTCTGATTGGAGCCGCACTGTCAGCGATTGAAACATGTACTCCGTTCTTATTTACTAGTGCTGTATGATTGGCTAGACCGATAATTTTTCCGGAATGTAATACTTTTTCGACCGGATCTTCAACTTTTTTCCCGGTAACTTCACTAATCAATTGAAATATTTGCGAAAACGGTTTTCCGTTTACTTCTTTTTCACTCCACCCCGTGATCTCTTCTGCAGCCTTATTAAGCGCAGTAATTCTCCCCGTCTCATCCGTAGTAACCACACCGTCACCAATGGAAAGAAGAGTCGTCCGGAATAATTCTTTTTCTCGGTACAAATCTTCTTTGTATTTTTCCTTGTCAGTCATATCAAATATAATGGAAAAGAGCAGCGTTTTCTGCCCATGAATGACAGAACAGGAATATACGTCTACCAGTTTGATTTCTCCGCTCTTTAAACGGTGCGGGAATAGAAAATAATGTTGCTTATTCTGGCAAGCTAACCGGCGGCGGTTTTCGACTTCTTGCGGTGGCAGCATGTTAATGTCTTGAATATGCATATTTAAAATTTCTTCCCTACTATAACCATAGAAACCACATGCGGCAGGATTAGCATCGATAATTTCGCCGGTTGGGGGCTCTATCAGAAGCATAATGGCGTTATGCCCGTTAAACATAACCTGTAGCCGCTGAAAAAGTTCTTCCCGTTCCTCTTCGGCCTTTTTTTGCAACGTAATGTCTTTACTGGAACCAACCAAGTGCGTGACGGTTCCTTCCTCAATTAATGGTGTCAAGTTAGTTAACCAGATTTTTTTGCCTGCAGGAAGAGTAAGGTGTTCTTCAAAGGCTATGCATTTTTTGGCCTCCACGCACTTCTGATAATTTGCTTGTATAATTTGACCGATTTCTTCTCCAACCAACTCCACCGGAGTTTTATCTCGTAACCATTCCTGATTAAACCCAGTCAAACTCTGGTGCGATGTATTATTTCTTATGTAGCGAAATTCACCGTCTTTCACTGCGATAAGAAACATGGCATCCTGAGCGCCGTTAAACACCATCTCTAATTCTATGGATAATTCTTGGATCTGCTGTTTCTGTACTTCCAACATTTTAATCTGGCGTTTTTCCGCAGTGATATCCTGAAAAATAGTTATAAAACATCCTTTGCACGGTGAAAATGCATTGATTTTGTACCAACGTCCCAGCGGTTCTGCATATTGAGTAAACTCTTGTCTTGTTCCTTGTAATGCTACAGCTCCATAAAAAGCTACCCAGTCAAACCCACCGGTTCTGATGCCGGGCAAAACGTCTGTTACTTTTTGTCCAATGATGGTTTCTTTTGTCAATCCAGTCATTTTTTCAAAAGCAGGGTTGATGTCTTGAAAAACATAGTCTTCTGGTTGCCCTTGATCATTAATCAGCAACTTGTGGTAAGCGTAACCAAAAGGCGCTTGCTGCATAATGCTAAGCGTCAACTTTTCGTCCACAGTTTCACATCCTATTTTGGGTTTTGTATAACAGGTATATAATATAGATAATCATTCATTTTTCTATATTCTCTTTCCTATCTTCTCTTGCAATAATTATGCCATTTTTTACTTTTCTTATCCGCGCAACCACATCTTGCCGTGAACCCAGTTGTTATTAACGCTTTTCAGTAATTAATAATAAATTAATTACGTATTAAAAGATATTTTGCAAAAAAACATGGATGATAGTGTGCGTTATTGGAGCACTATCATCCATGTTTTGCTTATTTCATACCTAGACATATTCTTTTTTCAAAAGACGATATAAAGATCGCCGGGAAATTCCAAGGTATCTTGCCGTAGCCGCTTTATTGCCATTGTGTTTTTTGATGGCATCTTGTACCAACTGATCAGTATGTCTTTCTATAAGCGATCCACCCTGCTCCGCGCTATTGAGCGCTACTTCCAAGGCTGCAGGTATTTTTGCAGATACCATCATAGGTGCGTTCGCTAAGTGATCGTTCGTTAGTTCTTCCCCGTCATACATAAATACAACCCATTGGATCAAATTTTTTAATTCACGAATGTTACCCGACCACTGGTGATTTAAAAGAATTTTTTTCGCTTCCTTACTAATAGTTCGAAAATTTTTCTGCCTTTGCCGAGAATATTCGATCAGAAAATTCTCGGCCAGCGGTAATATATCTTCCTTTCTTTCTCGGAGGGGCGGCAATATAATTTCCCCGATCTTTAAACGATAGTATAAATCACGCCGAAACTTCCCCTCATTCACAGCCTGCTGGAGATCCACATTGCTAGCGCAAATGATTCTGGCATCGACAGGAATTTTTTTCAAACCACCAACCCGGTAATATTCCATTTCTTCCACTACTCGCAACAATTTTGCCTGCAATTCTAGAGGGATCTCCGCTACTTCGTCAAAAAACAGGGTTCCACCACGCGCAATGTCAAATTTCCCCTCCTGATCATTGCCTCGTCCGCCGGTAAAGGAGCCACCAACATAACCGAATAGTTCGCTTTCGAACAAATTCGCCGAAATGGCCGCACAATTAATATCAACAAATGGGCGATCGATGTTCGTATTACCTGCATGAATAAGCCTTGCTATGAGTTCCTTACCGGTTCCAGTTTCACCTTGAATCAATACAGGTATCGACCGGTCTTCATGATATTTAAGAGACTGTGTCCAAGTTTGTCGCATTTGAGGTGAACATACGTATAATATTTCCCGATCACCCCAACTAATTTTGTTGCTAACTTCTTGTTCCGTCTTTCTCTTCTTACGACGCAAATTACTTGCTTTCCCCAGACCAATATCTCTCTCAATTCTATTAATAACAGCCATCAGCTCTTCGACCTTAACTGGTTTGAGCAGATAGTCATATGCACCCATCCTTAAAGCCTCGATCGCTGATTCCATAGAGCCGTGTCCGGTAAACAAGACAACTTTTGGTTGTTCTGCCGGTTCCATTAACGAAACCGCTCTCAGTAAATCAAGTCCAGACAGTCCGGTCATCTTGATGTCGGAAAGCACAATAGGAAAAGAACATCTGCGCACTTCAGCCAATGCTTCTTCTGCATTATCAAATTCAGTCACCTTATGTCCCATTGTTTTCAAAAATCGAGCAACGCTAGATCGACTGCCAGCGTGATCGTCGACTACGACAATATGCACCTTGATCGCCCTTTCTTTCATTTTATACAAAACTACAAACATACACACTTTTACGAATCAGAAAAAGCGTGCGGTTTCGTTACACTTTGTGCCATTTCGCACAGCAAGCATCGATCCTCTCATGTCATTATCCTATCCCAGGCAACGCAACACGGAACGTCGCGCCGCCCATATTATTGTTGTAAGCATCAACCTTACCCCCATAGGCTGTGACAATTGCTTGCACAATAGATAGCCCTAGTCCCATAGACTGGTCACCTGACCCAAAGCTGAAAAATGGTTCAAAAATCTTCTTTTCCATGCCATTTGCAAGGCCGATCCCATTGTCACAAACCTCCAATATAACGTTATCTTCAAAACAAACATCAATCCTTATAATCCGACGATTTTTGGTCGTTTGAGATACCGATCGGGCTGCATTGTTTACCAGATTAAGGATTACCTGCTGTAGATGGATAGGGTTTGCAAATACAGGCGGCAAGTTGCGGGCAACATTTGTTTTTATTGAAACTTCTCGCAGCAAAGATTGGTCAGATACACTCTTTAGCACCTGGTAAATTATACATTCCAGGTCCACAACCTCGCAAGGCGAGTAGTCATTCTTAACAAACATCCTGATGTTTGTTATTATATCGTCAATCCGATCGGCCTGCTTAGATATTGATGCGAATTCCTGAAGCATATCCTCCTTCTTAAGTTTCACTCGATTACTGTTTGCATACACCATACCGGTTGAAGAAACCTTAATAGAATTGAGCGGTTGGTTAATTTCATGAGCGATACTTGTTGCCATTACACCGAGAGACGCAAGTCTCTGACCTTCTGCCACAAGTCTGGAAGCTTCAATAATCTTTTGCTCGGCGCGCTTTTCTTCAGTTATGTCGCGAATAACTGCCAGCGCTTCATTCTCTTTCTTGCCCACAACTCTAGCTTCGCGGCTAAACAATTTGTTGTCGATAATAATATCATACTCAAAAGTTTCTAAAGATTTGTTTTTTATGGCTTTTTGGACGCTATCAAAAAAAACTTGTGCCACTTCATTGGGATAAATAGTAAAAATGTTTTTGCCGATAATTTGATCTGGCTGAAAGGCCTTACTCTTCAACATCCCTTTTGTCGAAAGAAAATTTCCATCCCTATCGATTTCAAAAAATAAATCCGGCACAGCCTCCATCAACGCACCGTACTCCTTGTCGCGCTGGGATAACCGATCAAGAATCCGCTTGCGTTCGATCGAATTAATAATAAGTTCACTCACAATATGTAACCAGTTAACCTGTTCCTGATCCCACGTTTTCGTTTCATTGACAGTTGCTAATACCAGAAACCCTAAATTTTGTTTGACGCTTGCCATGGGAAATGCAAGCAACGATTGCCATCCAAACACTTCCATGAATTTTTTCGTGGCCGTGCCTTCCAGAGGCAAGTCATTCGAGTTTAAAACAGAAAAGTGTCCGCATCTTCTTAATTGGTCCCGTTCCCATAAATAATTAGTAGTATCAAAATTACGAAAATGGATAAAGCGTTCATCCTCTTCACGGCACCAAAAATAATGTATGCTACAAGCGGTACCTTCGCTATTATCCAAGAAAACAACACACCGGTCAGCTCCGGTAAATTCACCAATGAGCTTTAATACCACACACACTTCTTGGTCTATATCATCAGTAGGAAGAAACAGCAGCTTTCTTGATATATTGACAAGAATTTCTTCCATTTCCAGTTTGCGCTGCAAAGCAATTTCCGCTTTTTCCCTGTCTCTAGCCTCTCGGTCAAGTGCGATATTTACTTCGCATATTTTTTGTACTTTGGTCGTTAGCATGGACTCACGTTCTTTGAGCAACCCGACTGTTTCCGCAATCTTAGCGCTCATTTTTATAAAAGTTTGGCATAAAAAGTAAATTTCGCGCGGCGTTTTTCCTAAAAATTCATTTTGACTTACCGCTGCGTATTTTTCCATCGCAACGAGATTTGACTGCTCGATCAGCCATTCTATCGGTCTCGTGATCCGCTTCGCTATCAGTGCAGCAAACAGAAATACTAATACAATGATGAAAATTGTACCCCCTGCGATTATTCCCAACTGAGCGTATATTGGCGCAAGAACTTCGTCTTCGTTGATCTTGCCGATAATTGTCCAGCCATGTTCCGGGTCGTCAATATACGCTCCCAATACTTTGTTGTTGAGGTAATCAGTCCAGGTTAAATTGCCGGATTGACCGTATTGAATAACAGATACCGTTTCGCCAGGGATGTTGATTTTTGTTTTGGTAGAAATATCAACAAAACCTCTAGCGAGTAACTCATCGGAAAACCTTGTTTCCGTAAGCAGTCTGCCCTGCCGGTTTACTAAAATTATCTCTCCTGTTTTTCCAATCCAATTTCCCCGTAAAAGTGTCCCTAACGTTGAAATTCTTATTGACCCAAGTATTATGCCTTGAAAGTTTCCGGAGTAATCGTAAACTGGAGAAGAAAAATTAACGATAACTTGACCGCTGTTACGACCAATCACTACATCAGAAATATACTCTTTCCCTGTCTTCGCAATTTCAAAGTAAGGTTTGCCGACAACTGAAGGATACTTTATTCCTTGCCTAAGGGTTGAAAACTTGAAAAGACCATCTTTATTGATATACGATAGCGAATCGAAATTATTGTCGATCTGTTGCATGAAATGTAGAGCTTGTTCCATACCCGCTTCGTCCAAAGCCCGAAAAACGCTCGTCTGGCTAAGTTCACGAACAGTTCCGGCACGTTCTGTCATCCAATAGTCGATTAACGTTTTTTGAAAAGCCACCTGTTGGCTAATGAGCTCCAAGTGTTTCTTTTTTGCTACCATAATCT
>CAYUNV010000032.1:14711-21443 GCA_964446265.1 uncultured Negativicutes bacterium
CCGGTTTTTCATATTTTAACCTCTTGATTACTTTTAAATTGATCCGAAGGAGTGAATAAAACCCGATGCTTAAAGAGTTCCAACGCGTCAAAGTTCATTGCTACAGTACAGCGTTTTTTCACGTGTAAATTAATACGCAGAGATGATTTTAATTCGTTATAACAAAGCATATTTCCTTTAAGTCAATGTCAGTCTAATTTTGCATTGTTCATTTTATCACCGTCGTTGACATACCTTTTATGTCGTTACATAGCAGTTTTTTATAGCAGTATTTATACGAAAAGCCTTCCGAAGATTATTCGGAAGGCTTGATTTTTCTGGTGACCCACCGGGGACTCGAACCCCGAACCCTCTGATTAAGAGTCAGTTGCTCTGCCAATTGAGCTAGTGAGTCAATCTATTATATATAAATATATTTTCAATAACCAAAAGTCAGTATATCACCATTTTACAATAAATTCAACTTTTATCGGCAATTTCTTCAAAAAATCGCCACTCATAAAAATTTCAAATTAAATGGATTTCCTCGGTCGCGAAGGAAAAAAGAATTTCTTGGGCTATGGTTAAATCCACTGCTTGCTCGCGTGCAAGACGTAAATTTATCACCAGTCCGTTCATTTCAAGCATTACTTGATATACGCCAATGCCAGGAATAATTTGACGTACCGTTCCTGCCCAGCGAATTTGACCGGGTTTTTCCGGTTGATTAGGTTCTTCCAGTTGAAAAACATCTCCCGGCAAGCAACAATACCGTGGCTGTAACGGCGCTTTCGCCGAATAAGGAACAGCCACGCGCCCGTGCAGAAAAATTTGCGCTCCACTGCTTGTTTGTGCCAATTGGCATGGAAGGATATTGTCCATACCAGCCAATTCGGCAATCGCCCGACTGGCAGGACGACGGATTACATCGCCCGGATGCCCCTCTTGGACCACTGCCCCGTTTTCCATCACGATAACCCGTTCTGTAAACTGCAATACATCATTCAAATTATGGCTGACGAATACGACCGTCATCTTCTTGGTTTCCGCCACCTGACGCAGGTCTACCAACAGATTTTTACGGGTCGCCGGATCCAAGCCCGTAAACGGTTCATCCAGCAAAAGCAACTCCGGTTCACACGCCAAAGCCCGCGCCAGGCAAACGCGTTTCGCCTCTCCTCCCGACAGCCGCAATGCCTGCCGGTTCGCCAAATGCGTACAATGAAACATCTCCAAGACCGCCATAACCCGCTCTGTTACCATGGATGCCGGCATATTTCTCATCTGAAGCGGCAACGACACATTCGCAAACACAGTTCCCTTAACAAACAAGGAATCCTGAAAAACCATCGCACAGCGCCGGCGTAAGCTGAGAGGATCATCCCCCGCATCTTCGCCAAATAGTTGCAAGCGTCCTGTCTTGTAGGGAAGTAATAGGTTGACCACCTGCAACAAAGTACTTTTTCCAGCTCCATTGGGTCCAATCACCGAGATCAATTCACCGGCTGCAAACTGCAAAGCCGGAATGTCGAGTACCAGCTTTTGCCCCCGGTACGATTTTATATCCTTCATGTCGATAACCGCTGCTTTCATCCTGCATCCTGCCTTCGACCGTTTTGTGAATACGTCAAGATAGCTACCACGCCATACGCCACAATCAACAGGACAAAACTAAGCGCCAATGCCATCTCATAATTTCCTTTGCCTACTTCCATCACTGTTGCCGTTGTTAATACGCGCGTTTCGCCCCGGATATTGCCACCAACCATCATCGATGCGCCGACCTCCGACACCACACCGCCAAATCCAGCCATTACAGCCGCCATCAGACCTAAGCGCGCTTCTTTGATCAGCAGCCAATTCGTCTGCAACCGAGTGGCCCCAAGCGATAGAAATTGCAACCGAAGTTTGGGCTCCAAACTTCCGATAGCGGCAAAACTCAGTCCGGCAATAATAGGACTGGCAATCACAGCCTGGGCAATCACAATCGCTGTCGGCGTATACATCAAGCCCAACATGCCCAGCGGACCGTACCGCCACAACAACAAACTGACAAACAAGCCGACGACAACAGGCGGCAGGCCCATCCCAAAGTTAACAAAACTCAGGATGAGCTGTTTGCCGCGAAATTCATTCAGAGCCAGCCATAAACCAAAAGGGACACCAAGAATAACACTGATTGCCGTTGCCAGTCCAGAGACCTGCAGGCTCAACAAAACGACTTCGTACACTTCCGGGTCACCGGCTGCCAATAACCGTACCGCCTCACAAAATCCTTGCCAAATGCTATCCATAATATTCCTGCCTTATTTTACATTCCAAAATCTTTATCCGTTTTTTTGCCGTCAGCGAAAAATAATGGTTGGCCAAATTTATCTTTACCGAAAGAAGCAATCATCGCTTGACCTTCATCGGATAACAAGAAGTCAGCGAATGCTTTTGCTCCTGCTGCATTTACTTTGCTGTACTTGGCTGGATTGACTTCCATCACATGATAAATATTCAGCAGTTTGGCATCGCCTTCTACGAGAATAGGCATCCCAATGTTTTTCGACTGCGCTAAATAGGTCGCCCGGTCCGTAAGAATGTACCCTTGCTTTTCACTCGCTATTTTCAGCGCCTGCCCCATACCGGTACCTACTTCCTGGTACCAGGATCCTGCCGGCTTGATATTCGCCTGTTTCCAAAGTTTTTTCTCCAATTGGTCCGTACCGGAGTTATCGCCCCGGGAAATGAAGATCGAACTCGTATCCGCAATGCCCTTCATGGCTTCAGCGGCCGTCTTGCCTTTGATGCCAGCCGGATCGGCTGCCGGGCCAATAATGATAAAGTCGTTATGCATGATTAACCGACGGTTAATCGCTGCACCGGATTCAACAACCTTTTTTTCCGCATCGGGTGCATGGGTCAACAACAGATCGGCTTCGCCTTTTTCGCCCATGGCGATTGCCTGACCGGAACCGACGGCGATGGTCTTAATCTTGTAGCCGGTTTTCTTTTCAAACGCAGGAATCAATACATCCAACAACCCGCTGTCCTGCGTACTGGTAGTCGTCGCCAAAATTACATCTTTGACCTGCGGTTGAGCGGGTTGCTGTGTCGTCGGTGCTTTCGTACCGCATCCGACAAGAACCAGCATGGCCATAAAAATACTCATCAATACTACTGTTACTTGTTTTTTCATCCTTAGAATCCACTCCCGTCATCTTATTTCTGCCAGAAAAACAAAAACAGACTTCCATTGCAAAAAAGCTAATGGGAGTCTGTATAATGCCTAGACACCGTTCCTTCTTTCCACAATGGGAGGCATGATGGTTTCCCAACATACCCTGCAGATTCAGCCGCCATGAAAGAAACTTTATTGCCTTTTTAGGCAGTCTGAATTCGAAGAATTATTTTGTTGTAATCATATTCATATATTCAAGTATATAATTCTTTCAATTCAGCAAAAAACCTTTTTGCCCGAAGAGAAAAATTATATCTCCATAATGATCGGCAGAATCATCGGCCGGCGACGAGTCTTTTCGTAAATAAATTTCCCTAATGTGTCACGGACGCTGGTTTTGATCGCAGCCCATTCCGTAACCTGTCCTTCTTCGCATTTTGTCAGCGCTTGGCGGACCTTTTTCTTGGCTTCCTCCATCAATTGTCCGGACTCCCGCACATAAACAAAGCCGCGCGAGACTAAATCCGGTCCGGCTACCACACAGCCTCTTTCCTTATCCATGGTCACAACCACAATAAGAACCCCGTCCTTAGACAATTGGCTGCGGTCCCGGATAACAATATTGCCAATGTCGCCTACGCCAAGACCATCGACGTAGACCCTGCCGGCCGTAACCTTCCCGGCAATTTTCCCGTTCACGCCGTTTTCTGTCTGGGTAAATTCAAACACTTGCCCGTTTGCCCCGAGAAAAATATTTTCCTTGGACATCCCCAGTTCTTCTCCCAGTTGTCCATGGCTCATCAACATCCGGTATTCTCCATGCACGGGGATCAAATATTTAGGTTGAACCAATGACAGCATCAACTTCAGCTCTTCTTGGCTGGCATGCCCGGAAACGTGAATACCGGCAGCATGGCCATGAACCACATTCGCCCCTAGCCGCAGCAACATATCAATTGTTTTTGCGACCGATTTCTCATTGCCGGGAATCGGGGTGGCAGAAATAATCACGGTATCGCCCGGATAAATCTCTACTTTGCGGTGGTCGTTCATTGCGATCCGGGTTAAAGCAGACATCGGCTCGCCCTGGCTGCCGGTTGTCAAGATCAAAATCTGGTTAGCCGGATAGTTCTTAATCTCATCAATATCGATCAACACGCCTTCCGGCACCGTCAAATACCCCAGTTCGCAAGAAATATTGACGACGTTGATCATGCTGCGCCCTATAATCGCTACCTTCCGTCCATACTTGCAGGCCGAATTAATGGCCTGTTGGACGCGGGAAACATTCGAAGCAAACGTGGCCAGAATGATCCGATTTTTGGCGCAGCGAAACGCTTCATCCAGTGCAATGCCTACCGTACGCTCCGATTTCGTAAAGCCCGGCCGCTCGGCATTGGTGCTGTCTGACATTAAAACCAAAACACCTTCAGCACCCAACTCGGCAAATTTATGCAGGTCCATAATCTTTCCGTCTGCCGGCGAATAATCGATTTTAAAATCTCCCGTATGAACAATCGTACCAAACGGTGTTTTAAAATAAACTCCAACCACATCCGGAATGGAATGGCTGCCGCGAATAAAACCAACTTGAATGCTGCCGAACGACAACTCGTCGCCAGGCTTGATCGGAATCAACGAAGCGTTGCTCACATTATTTTCCTTAAGGCGGCCCTCGGCAATTCCTAATGCCAAGCGGGTTCCGTATACCGGTACGTTAATTTGTTTCAAGAAATACGACAATGCGCCAATGTGATCCTCATGACCGTGAGTAATCACAACGCCCCGTACCTTATCCTGATTTTCCAATAGGTATGCTATATCTGGGATCACTAAATCGATCCCCAACATATCATCATCCGGGAATGCCAAGCCGCAGTCCAATACAACGATGTCATCGCCATAGCGAATAACCGTCATATTTTTCCCGACTTCCCCTAATCCACCAAGTGGAATAATCGAAAGTTTTTGTTTTTCCAAAAAAATCCCCCCATCATATCCATTTATCGTACGTTAATCCGTATTCCCCCAATGAAACGTCCGTCGCTCAGCTAAACTCCGTGTCTTCACGTTCAAAAATAAGAAATCCGCGCACAATCCAGCAATTTATATTATACTGTATCCCTTGTTTATATACAAGACATTCGATTTTGACAGATGCACAGTTTTGCCCCTGCCGATACAAAAACCGGGACAGGTTTTCTGTTTTTACCTCATCCCAGTGTCTTTTTTACATTTTCTTAGTATCTCCGTCTCCAACTGCCGGTTTCAGATGTTAATACGGGAACGAACAGCAAACGTCAGGAAAACAAAAATTGCCGCCACCAGAACAATGGTCGCACCGGTAGCCGTATTCCAATAGTAAGAAAAAATCAAGCCGGTCACGCCGGAAAACACGGCGAACAAAACGGAAAAAAAATGATACTGCCTCACGTTCACGGTAATATTACGGGCTGCTGCCGCGGGCAATACCAGCATCGAATTGATAATTAACAGTCCTACCCACTGGATGCTGATGGCCACCACAACCGCCAGCGCGACCGCAAAACAAATCTCCATCGCCACGGTATTGAAGCCCCTGCTCGCTGCCAACGACGGATTGATACTGATCACAAGCAACGAATTGAAAATCACCAGCCAAAGCAACAGTACGCCGACAAACACGCCGCAAAGCATAGAAAGTTCACCTGGAGCGATGCTTAACAAATCACCGATCAGGTACGTAGAGAACTTGGAGAAACTCCCCCCCTGCGACATGATCATTAATCCTATGGCAATGGCCGTAGACGAAAACACGCCGATAATCGTATCAGTTGAAATCCTGCTCTTATTTTTAATCACCGTAATCAACACGGCAAAGAAAATCGAAAAAACGACAATCGCCGGCAAAGGTTGAATTCCGCCTAATAAAGCGCCGATTGCAATGCCGGTAAACGCGCCATGGCCCAGGGAATCGGAAAAAAAAGCCATGCGGTTACTGACTACCATCGTACCAAGCAATCCGAACAGCGGCGTAACCAGCAGCACGGCCAGCAACGCGTTCTTCATAAAAGAATGCCCTAACCAGGAAAAAGGAAGGACAACATCACACAAACTATACCAACACTCTAACACCCAACCATCCTCCTGTCATTGCCTGCCTCGGCAATATCATTGCGGGCCCAGCCGCATTCCAAAAATCTTTTTTGTCCTTTCATCGGCAAATACTTCCTCCGGGGTACCATTGCAAAGGATCGTATTATCCAAAAGAACCACCCGGTCGGCATAACGGGCAACCAAATCCAGGTCATGGGAAACTAAGATGATCGATAAATCATAGTTTCGCCGCAAATCAGAAACGATCGTGTAAAATAGCTCTAAGCCGTTCTTATCGATACCGGAAACCGGTTCGTCCAGTAACAGCAGATCCGGTACCGGCTCTAGCGCCAGCGCCAGCAACACCCGTTGCAATTCTCCACCGGACAAGGCCCCCAGCCGGCGGTCAATCAAATGGCTGGCTTTTACCTTTTCGAGGCTTTGGACGACCCGCCGGCGAATTTTACCCGGCGCAGTCAACCAGGCCGGAAGGCGCGTAAGACAAGCCATGA